>JAEUNV010000452.1 GCA_016790385.1 Zoogloea sp. | reverse complement strand
AAGGTGGTGCTGCACACCATGACCAAGGCGGAGCAGATCGCGGCCCTGCGGCAGCGTCGTATCTCGGTGGGCTTCAACCGCATGCTGGCGCCCCTCGACGACCTGGAGACGCGCCAGGTGACCACCGAGAAGCTGCTGCTGGCGGTGCGCGCCGATCATCCGCTGGCCCGGCAGGCGAGCATTGCCTTCACTGAGTTGCGCCACCACCCCCTGGTGCTGTTCCCGACCGGGGGGCGGCCGAGCTTCATCGACAAGGTGATCGGCCTGTGCAGCGAGCGGGGTTTTCAGCCGCAGATCTCCCAGGAGGTGGGCGACGCGGTAACAGGGGTGGCGCTGGTGGCCGGCGGCTTCGGGGTGTGCCTGGTGCCCGAATCGGCCACCACCCTCCAGTTTCCTGGCGTGGTGTATGCGCCGCTCTCCGACACGCCGCCCAATTTCTTTGTGGACCTGAGCTGCGTCTATCGCCGGGACGACAGCTCGCCGATCCTGGCGGCATTCCTGAATACGGTGGCGGACTACGACAGGCGCTGAGATTCGGGCAGCAGGAGCCCGTCACGGGATCTTAACGGCAGGGGGCTAGATTGCCGGATTCAACCCGACCCCCGCTCCCCCGAATCCCAATGACGGAGTCCTGCCCATGAAGCTCAAGTCCCTCGTGCCCCTGCTCTCCCTGGCCCTTCTCCAGGCCTGCGGCGGCGATGACGACAACAACCCCGCCTTCAATACCCTGTCGGGCAGCGCGCCGCTGGTGATCGGCCACCGGGGTTCATCCGGCACCCTGCCCGAGCACACCCTGGAATCCTACAAGGCCGCCATCGAGCAGGGCGCCGACTACATCGAGCCCGATCTGGTGCTGACCAAGGATGGCGTGATGATCGCCCGGCACGAGCCGATGCTGGATGGCACCACCGACGTGGCCACCAAGTTCCCCGAATCACGCAAGAGCACCCGCAACGTGGATGGCGTGCCGACCACCGCCTATTTCGCCAGCGATTTCACCCTGGCCGAAATCCGCACCCTCCGCGCCGTGCAGGCCCGCGCCAATCGCTCCCAGGCCTACAACGGCCTGTTCGGCATTCCGACCCTCGACGAAGTCATTGCCCTGGCCAAGTCGGAAGGCACCCGCCTGGGCCGCAGCGTGGGCATCTACCCCGAGATCAAGCACTCCACCTTCCACGCCGACGAAGTGCGCTTTGGCGCCAACGTGTTCGAGGACAAGCTGCTGAGCACCCTGCACGCCGCCTACGGCAACGTGGCGAGCGCGCCGGTGTTCATCCAGTCCTTCGAGGTCGGCAACCTGCAATACCTCAACACCAAGACCAACATCAAGCTGGTGCAGCTGATCGACGCCGACGACGTCAAGGACGACGGCAGCATGTCGCTGGTGGCGCCCTACCACAAGCCCTATGACTTCGTGGTGAAGAACGACAGCCGGACCTTTGCCGATCTGCTCACCTCGTCGGGCCTGGACTTCGTCAAGACCTACGCCGACGCCGTGGGGCCGTGGAAGCCCTATCTGGTGAAGACCGTCAATGACGGGGTCGAGCGCACCGGCGATTCGACCCTCACCATCAATGACCGGCGCGTGGATGGCAGCACCGGCGTGATCGAGCTGGCCCACAGGAAGGGCCTGATGGTGCACACCTGGACCTTCCGCGACGATGCCAGCGGCTATGGCTTCAAGGACCCGAAGGCGGAGATGCAGTACTACATGCGCCTGGGCATCGACGGGGTGTTCACCGACTTCCCGGCCACCGGGGTGGCGGCGCTTCAGGGCATCAAGTAAGCCCTGCGCGCAGCCCTGCCGAGCGGCCCGAGGCGGCCGCCCCGGCAGGGTCAGCTCAGGCTCTTCAGCATCAGCCCGATCAGGGCGCAAGCGCCGATCACCTGCACGACCGAGCGCTTGAAGCGGAACAGCGCCACCGCCGCCAGCGCCGCGATGAGCGCCGCCAGGGCATCGAAGTGCCCGGCAAAGCCCTCCGGCCACAGCACGTGGTAGCCGAAGAACAGCGCCAGATTGACGATGACTCCCACCACCGCCGCGGTGATGGCAGTGAGCGGCGCGGTGAAGCTCAGATCGCCGTGGGTGGTTTCGATGAACGGCCCGCCGCACAGGATGAAGATGAAAGACGGCAGAAAGGTGAACCAAGTGACCAGCGCGGCCGCCAACGCGGCGCCGAGGACAAGGCTGTCGGGGCCGAGCACGGCCTTGACGTAGCCCCCCACAAAGCCGACAAAGGCCACCACCATGATCAGCGGCCCCGGGGTGGTCTCGCCAAGGGCCAGGCCATCGATCATCTGTAGCGGGGTGAGCCAGCCGTAAGTACCGACCGCGCCCTGATAGACGTAAGGCAGCACCGCATAGGCACCGCCGAAGGTGAGCAGGGCGGCCTTGGTGAAGAACGCCCCCATCTGCGTCAGGGTGTGCGTCCAGCCCACGGTGGCGGTCAGCAGGCCCATCGGCACCAGCCACAGCAGAGCACCGGCCAACAACACCAACCCCGTCCGACGCCACTGAAACACCGCATGGGGCGGGGTCGGCGTGTCGTCATCGATGAGGGCGGGCCGATGGCCTCCCGCGCCCGACGCGCCGTGGCCGCCCCGGGCCTTGAAGGCGTCGGGCGCCAACCGGCCGCCGATGTAACCCGTGAGGGCGGCCACCGCCACAATGGCCGGAAATGGCACATTGAGCGCGAAGATGGCCACGAAGGACGCCGCCGCAATGCCCCACAGCACCCGGTTCTTCAAGGCCCGCGAGCCGATGCGGTGGGCGGCCTGGAGCACAATGGCCGTGACGGCGGGTTTGATGCCGTAGAACAGCCCCGCCACCAGCGGCATGTCGCCGAGGGCGACATACATCCACGACAGACCGATCAGGATGAACAGGGACGGCAGCACGAACAGGGCGCCGGCCACGATGCCACCCCAGCTGCGGTGCATCAACCAGCCAATGTAGGTGGCCAACTGCTGGGCCTCCGGGCCGGGCAGCACCATGCAGAAGTTGAGGGCGTGCAGGAAACGCCGCTCGGAGATCCAGCGCCGGTTCTCCACCAGCTCCTGGTGCATGATGGCGATCTGCCCCGCCGGCCCGCCAAAGCTGATGAAACCCAGCTTGAGCCAGAACAGGAAGGCTTCGCGGAAGCTCACCTCGGGCGGCGGCGCGTCGCCGGGCGTGCCTTGGGGGGCGGGGGCGTTTGGTTTGTTCATCGCAGCATTATGGCAAACAATGCCGTGACGGCCGGCCGGTGCGGCGGTTCCAATGGCGCTGTTCGCGTCATGTATGTAAGCATCTTCCCGAGCAGGCCCACTGGGCTTGGAGAGCCCTGCCTTCCAGGGTGGAAGCGCTTTCCAGACGTTCGCCCGAACCTCGTTGTCTCATTCCGTTCAAGCTCGAACCGGCGAGCCCTTCCTGGTCCGTCTGGCGGGCCACGAAATGCAGGTGATCAACGGCCAGCGCCCGACTCAATTTCCGTAGGGGCTCGGTGCATCCGAAAAGCCCGTTCCGACCCCGCCGAGCAGCGCACCAGTAGGCGGAGCCCTCCGGCGCGGCTGTCTGAGCCCGCAGGGCGAGTTCCGCGCCGGCCGCCTGCTCGGAGCAGCACAGGGCAGTCGGCCGCAGGCCGACCGGGGGTGGCGGGTCGCCTTCTTTGCCTGCTTTCTTGGCGACGCAAGAAAGGAGGTCGCCCGCCGGGGCGAAATCCCGGCCAACAACACGTCAAACGCAGGAACGCCGCCCAGCAAGGGCTCAACCCAAGAAGAGCGAATGAACCCGCCACGTTCGCATCAGGCATCCAATCACTATCCCTGGCAGACACGCCAGGATTGGTGAGCCTTCCCTGTCGGGGCGAGAACGCTTTCCACACTTGACGCGAACAGCGCCTTTCCAATCGACGCCGGCCGCAACCCAACAGAGGTCGCGGCCGGATCGGCCCGCTCAGCGGGACAGGTCGATGGCGTACACCCCGAGGCCCTTGCCGCTGCCGTCGTCGTCACGCAGCACGCTGACCTGGGTCAGCCCCAGAGCCGTGGCCACCGCGAGCTTGCCGCTGGCCGACTTGAAGGTGACCGGGCCGGCCACCGTCACCGGCGTGAAGCGCCAGCTCCGGGTGGAACCATCGGCAACATAGCTCAGGTTGCGACGGGCCTTGATGTAGTCGATCAGCACGTCCCGGTTGGCGTCGGGCGAGGCATAGATCACATTGCTGCCGTTCAGGCCCGGAAAGCCCCCGCCGCCC
>JAEUNV010000433.1 GCA_016790385.1 Zoogloea sp. | reverse complement strand
GGTCTGGTAGGCCGTGATGTTGGCGATCAACTGGCCGGTCTTGTTGTCGAACTTCCAGCCGCCGGTGGTGCCGCTGGCGGTCATGCCGAGGGCGCCGGTGGTGACGATCTCGACGGTGGCGATGTTGTTGATCGGTTCGGCCGGCAGGGTGGCCTTCTTGAGATAGGGGCCGTACTTGTAGGTGGCGTCCTTGGTGGTGCTGACCACGCCGGCCGCGCTGGTGAAGCTGGCGAGCTGGGCGGTGAAGGTGGCCTCGGTGTTCACCGCGTAGGTGCCGCCGCCGGTCACGGCGCTTGGGTAGTGGCCATGCTGCTGGTAATAGAGCTCGATGGCGGTGCGCAGGTTGTTGAGGCTGGCGTCAAGGGCGGCGAGCTTGCTGTCGTCGGTGGACGCTGAGAACTGCGGGATCGCGATGGCGGCGAGGACGCCAAGAATCACAACGACGATCAGCAGTTCCACCAGCGTGAAACCGGCGTTGAGACGGGGGCGACGAATCATCATTGGGGACTCCGTTGACGGGACGGGAAGAGACTTTCCCTGGACTGGCTGGCGCATGGTTGTGTGTTACGTCCGCTAGGTCTGAAAGTTGAGAGTCTAATTGTTAAATCAGGTGATCTTGGGCGTCATATGTCACGCATCTTCCCCTGTCAATGCACGGCGGCGGACAGCTTGAAGATCGGCAGGATCAGGGCGCTGACGATCATGGCGACGAGGGCGCCCATGATCAGCAGCATGGCGGGTTCGACGATCTTGGCCAGGGTGGCGAGACGGTGTTCCAGCTTGCGCTGGTAGTGTTCGGAGAGGCGTTCGAGCACCTTGGCCAGATGCCCGGTGCGTTCCCCGGTGGCCAGCATTTCCTGGGCCAGGGGGGGGATGAAATCAAGTTGGGCGAGGGCGGAGGAGACGCCGCGTCCTTCTTCCACGCTGACGCGCATGTGCTGCATGCCGCTGCGCAGGGCGGCGGTTGAGGCCACTTCTTCAGCGGCGGCAAGCGCCTTCAGGAGGGGCACGCCGTGTTGCAGGGAGAGGGACAGGATGCGAAACACCCTCACCATGTGGATGCCCATGAGGGTCTGGCCCAGGCCGGGCAGGGCCATCAGGCCGCGTTCCAGGGCGGCCCGCGGTGCCGGGCTGGCGAGCACGCGCCGGCCGGCCAGCAAGGCCGCGGCCAGGCCGGCCAGCACCAGGCCGCCGTACACACGCAGGAAGTCGCTGAGGGCCATCAGGATCAGGGTGGTGAAAGGCAGGCGGTCGTGGATCGACTCGAAGAGATCGGCAAAACGTGGGAAGACCCAGAGCAGGATGAAGCACACCACGACGGTGGACAGGCTCAGCAGCACGGCCGGATAGGTCAGGGCCGAAACCAGGGCCACACGCAAATTCTGGGCTTTTTCGTCCAGTTCCTTGAGCTGATCGAGGATCTGGGGCAGGAAGCCGCCCTCTTCGGCCGCTGCCACCAGGTGGGTGTAGGTGGCCGGAAACATGGCTGGCTGGTGCGCCAGGGCGCGGGACAGGGGCCTGCCGTCCAGGATGTCGGTATGAATCTCGCCGAGGATCCGGCTCACCGCCGGCCTGCGTGACTGGCGTTGCAGCTCGTGGATGGCGGTGTGCAGGGGGACGCCGGCCTCGAGCAGCAGGGCCAGTTGTTCGGTGAAGGCGATGCGGTCGGCCACGCCGACACGGCCGGGCAGCAGGCTGAAACCACGACGGGCAGGCGTGGGGGCCGGAGTGTCCGGGCTGGTGGCGGAGCCGAGTTCGATGGCCATGATCAGCCTCCCTGATCCTGTAGCACGACCCGGGAGATTTCCTCCAGGGTGGTGTGACCGCCCAGCACCCTCTCCAGGCCGTCGTCGAAGAGGCCTGGCCACGGGCCGCGGCGCACATGTTCGCGCAGGCTTTCATAGCCCGCATCGGCAACGATGAGGCTTTGCAGGGGGCGGTCGATGTCGATGAGTTCGTGGATGGCGACGCGGCCCTTGTAGCCGCTGTCATAGCAATTGCGGCAGCCACGCCCATGGGCCAGCATGACCTGGCCGCGGCGCTGCCACTCGAAGCGCTCCACCAGTTCGGGCGGGGCGATGTAGGTTGTTCGGCATTCAGGGCAGATCCGGCGCACCAGGCGCTGGGCCATC
>JAEUNV010000425.1 GCA_016790385.1 Zoogloea sp. | reverse complement strand
GGCTCGTTGCCCCAGATGATCTTGTGAAGCTGGACCTGCATGCGCACCGGCAGATGGTCGCGGAGGATCCACTCGGCCAGGTCGGCGGGCCGGAGCTGACCCTGCACCGGTGCCAGCAACACCGGGCATCGCTCGGTGAGGTTGTATTCGGCCATCCGGGCCTTGGCCCACTCGTAGTCGGCCTCGCTGGCCAGGACCAGCTTGAGCTCGTCACGCAGGGTGAGCAGGGGGATGTTGGACAGCAGGTTCCGGGCATCCTCGCCGGAGCCGGGTGCCTTGAGGTCCATGATGCGCGAAACCCGAGGGTCCACACCGGAGATGTCAATGGCGCCGCTGGTTTCCAGGGATACCGAATAACCGGCGTCGCACAGGGCGGTCAGCACGGGCAGGCAGTTCTTCTGGGAAAGCGGTTCGCCGCCGGTCACGCAGACGGTCTGGCAGTGGTGCGAGGCCACTTCGGCAAGGATGTCATCAAGGCTGCGGGTGGTGCCGCCGGTAAACGAATACTCGGTGTCGCACCATGTGCAGCGCAGGGGGCAGCCGGTCAGGCGCACAAAGACCGTGGGCAGGCCGGCCCGGGAGGTTTCACCCTGAAGGGAGTGAAAGATCTCGGTGATGCGGAGGGTGACGGGGCGACCGGTAGAGGGCATGGCGGGTTTGCGCTGCCAGCCCCGGCTCATGGGCGCGGGGCTGGTGGATGGGCTACTTTTTGAGGCGTTGGCGGGCGATCTGTGCCGCGGAGCTGCTCGGATAGCGGGAGATCAGCTTTTCGAGGCTGCGGGTGGCGCCGACGTTGTCATTGCGGGCCTGCTGGGTGCTGGCCAGGCCAAGAAGGGCATCCGGAGCCCGGCTGTCGTCGGGCCACTGACTGGCCACCCGGGAGTAGTGTTCGGCGGCGCCGATGTTGTCCTTCAACTGATAGAGGGCGCTGGCTGCCCAGAAGTGGGCGCTGGGCAGAAAGCTGCTGCTCGGGTAGGCCTTGGTGAAGGCGATGAAGCTGCCCGCGGCGTCCTTGTACTTGCCGCCGCGCAGCTGGGTCAGGGCCGCTTCGTAGTCGCGGCTCTCTGCGGCAGGGTCCGCCGCCGCGACCGGCGCAGCGGCGGGAGCCTCGGTGCTGGCAGCGGGGGTTTCGAGCTTTCGCAGTCGGTTGTCGAGATCGACGTAAAAGTCCTTCTGCCGCTTGATGGCATTGGCCAGATCGTTGCTGAGCACCTCGTTTTCGCCGCGCAGGCGGGCGATCTCGGATTTCAGCTGTTCGATCTGGTTGGCAAGTTCAAGCTGGGCGCGGGCACTTGCTTCCAGCTTGTCGAGACGGCTGCCCGTCTCGTTTCGCAGCGCATTGACGCGCGCCCTGGCCTCTTCGTCATCAAACAGGCCGGCCTGGGCCGCCGGGGCGATGCACAGCCCGGCCAGCAGTGCCGCCATCAAGCGGGGCAGAAGGCGCTGGACCATCAGAACTCACCCGAATAGAGCATGTCGCCACGACGGTTGGCAGACCAGCAGGCCTCGCTGGCATCGTTGCAGCTGGGCTTCTCTTCGCCAAGGCTGACGGACTCGATCTGGGACTCGGACACGCCCAGCAGGGTCAGGGCCTTCCTGACGGCATCGGCGCGCTTCTGGCCGAGAGCCAGGTTGTATTCGCGGCTGCCGCGCTCGTCAGTGTTGCCCTGGATGAGCATCTTCATCTTGGGGTTGGCCACCAGGAACTTGGCGTGGGCTTCGACCAGCGGACGGTACTGGTCCTTGATCACGTAGCTGTCGTAATCGAACAGCACGCTGCGCTTGGAGAGGATGCTCTTGGGGTCCTTGAGCGCGGCGATGCCGCTGCCGGACGCGTCGCCGGCATCCACCGGGACGACGCGGTTGCCATCAATGCCGGCGCTGGATGCGCCGCTCGAACGATCCTCGACGGCGGCGCCGGTCTGGCCTTCGGTGGACGGGGACGAGGAGCAGGCGGCCAGCAGGCTGGCAGCGATCAGGGACAGGGTGATGCGGGTGTACTTCATGGCGTGGGCTCCGGGAGCAATCGCAAGGGGCGGGGTGAAATGGAGTGTAGATGTTGTTGATGTCAGTTGCGCGGCTGCGGACCCCAGGCGGGTTCGCGCACGTCGC
>JAEUNV010000359.1 GCA_016790385.1 Zoogloea sp. | reverse complement strand
TCGGCGCGGATGCGTTCGATCTCGCGGGCTTTGGCCTGGGGCGTTCCCCACTTGGGCAGTTCGTCGACGATGGGCTTGCGGCGGCTGGCGTTGAAGCGTTCGCGGGCCTCTTCGCGTGCCCGCTCGCGGGCCTCGTGGGCGCGCTGGGCCTCTTCGGCGCGGGCGATCAGGGGGCGCTTGAGGAGGGGGCGCGCGTCGATGGCGATGCCGGCGGCCGCGGCGAGCCGGGTGGCTGCGTCGAGGTTTTCGAGCCGGGTGAACTCGGTGGCGAGGGGCAGGTTGAGGGTCTGGTAGAGGGGCGTCCAGGCGTCGCTGCCGGCGTCTTCCTTGTCCCTGCGGCGCACGGAGATTTGCGGGTTGAGCTGATACCAGCCGAGTTCCACGCGAACAAACAGGCGGCGGTTATAGGCGTAGTCGCGGGCGGCCTCGTTGCGCGACAGGACGCTGCTGATGTGCTGGCGCTTGGCGCGCTCGGGGCGCAGCACGCTGGGCGGCAGGTGCTGCCAGGCGTCGAGGATGTCGGCAGTTTCGAAGGCCGCGACGGGCTTGCGCTGCCGCGTGTTGAAGCGGCTGCGGAACAGGGTCCATAGGGTCTGGAAGAGCAGGTATTCGCTGTGACTCCGATCGATGCGGACAAGGCGTTCACCCACGTTCACGTCGAGGGTCGAAGGCGCGACCCGTTCGAAGATGGCGGCGAAGGGGCCGCGGGCGTAGTTGGGGTCGCGCAGGGCTTCGCGCAAGGCCCAGTGCACGGCATTCCAGCCGTGGTGGTCGGTGTTCTCCGGGTTGGCGCCCCGTTCCAGCAGGGCATCCACCAGGGGGATGTTGCCCGCGGCGGCGGCGGCCATCAGCGGGGTCTGGTTCATGGGCAGGCGGTGCTCGACGCCGTGCTGGTCGCACTGGCGCAGGATGTCCTTGAAGTTGCGCTGGAAGTAGCCCATCCAGGTCTTGCGCCCGAGGGTGCTGCGTTGCTGGGCAAAGCCCTGGGCGGCACTGAAATCGGCGTCACTCAGCAGGTGGCGGGCAAGCTCGGGCTCGTCGTGGCAGGTGGCGTATTCGTAGAGGCTCTGCTTGTGCTTGTTGCCGGGGGCCTTGTCATGGAAGGTCTTTTGCAGCAATTCGCGCAGCCGGGCCTCATCAGTCACCGGCCAGGGCACCGGGCTCTGGCGCAGGATGTCGCGGCGGATGGCGTCCGCCTGCTCCTGCTTGCCCTGGAGTTCGAGCTTGCGGGCTTCCTTTTGCCAGTCTTCGAGGGATGACTTGGCTGCTTCCACCCTGGCGCTTTCGCCCTGGGTCAGATCGAGCAGGCCGAACAGGGGGTGCGGAGTATCGGACTCGACCAGATAGAGATTGCGGGTGGCCCGGGTGAGGGCGACGTAAAGGGCGTTGACGAAGAACTTGTAGACCTCCAGCGACTTGTCTTCCTTGTCACGGGCGCGGCGGTAGGCAAGTTCGTCGGTGGCGAGGTCGGCTTTGCTCACACCTTCAACAATGTCACTGAAGGCCTGGCGATTGTCGGAGATGAAGCGGTAGAGCACGATGTTGTCGTACTCCAGGCCCTTGGCCTCATGGATCGAGAACAGCAGCGGGGTGGCGAA
>JAEUNV010000330.1 GCA_016790385.1 Zoogloea sp. | reverse complement strand
GGGGTTGGAGGTGTCCACCATGGGCACCCGCTGGAAATTGATGTGGGTGTGGGAGAACTGGGGCACGATGTAATGCACGTAATCGTGCATGCGGCGCAGGATGGTTTCCTGGACCGCCTCAAGGGAATAGCCGCGGGTTCGGGTATCGCGGTGGATCTTCTGGATCCACTCCAGGTTGGTGATGGGAACGACGCCGATCAACAGGTCGGCGTGACGGCAGGTATTGACCTTGTCGGTGATCACCGCCCCGTGAAGACCTTCATAGAACAGGCAATCGGTGTCGGGGGGCAGGTCCTCCCAGGGGGCGAAATCACCCTGCCGCAGGCCGCGTCGTCCGGCTTCCTCGGCGTTATGCAGGTAATAGCGGCGCTTGCCGCAACCGGATTCCCCGTAGGTGCGGAATAGCTGCTCCAGTTCTTCGAGCAGGTTGGCTTCCGGGCCGAAATGGCTGATACCGCGCTGGCCCTTGCCCTCCGCTTCCATGATCAGGCGGCGGATCTCCTCGCGGGTGTAACGGTGAAAGCTGTCGCCCTCGATGATTGCCGCGTTGACCTTCTCGCGCCAGAAGATGCCTTCAAAAGTATGTTTCACCGTGGTGGTGCCGGCCCCTGAGGAGCCGGTGACCACGATGATGGGGTGCTTCATGGACATGGCCGCTTCCCGAAAGTGAGTAGTTTTGGAACAGGTCACGGCGCATGGCCTGTTCCAAAAGTACTCTGTCGCGGGATCTTTGGCCTCGATGGGCGGATCTAGCAATAAACAGGCCGCAGGCGGGTCAATGATCTCTCAGGAATGGGCGTGCAGCCAGGTGCGCCATTGCTCGAAAAGGGCGGGGCTGGCCGCCGCAATGACCGAGCGCTTGATGGCCGGGCCAGCGGTAAGCGGGGTTCCGCCCAGGCTGCTGTAACTGCCGCCGGCTTCTTCGAGAATCAGCCGGCCGGCGGCGTAATCCCATAGCATCTGGCCGCCGTGCAGATAGACGTCGAGACGGCCGGCGGCCACATAGCACCATTCGAGGGCACTGGAGCCGAAATTGCGCTGGGAATAATAGGGCGGGCGCACGGCCAGCTCATCGCCAAGATGGTGGCTGATGCGCTTGAAGTCCACGCCAGCGACGGCCTCCTTGAGATGGCGCGCGGGCTGACGCATGGGCAGCGGGATGTCATTGAGCCAGGCTCCTGCCCCGCGTCCGGCATAGAAGGCTTCGTCGGTGACGGGGTTGTACACCACGCCGATCTGCGTCTTGTGATTGACCAGATAGGCAACGGCGACGCCAAAGAAAGGAATGCCGTTGGCAAAGTTGGTGGTGCCGTCGATTGGGTCGATGACCCACAACCCATTGACACCTTCGTGCCATACCCGGCCCTGTTCCTCGGCGGTCATCTCTTCGCCAAGCACGGGTGCCATGATGAGCTTGGGCAGGCACTCCACGAGGGCGGCCTGGGAGGCCAGATCGGCCTCGGTGAGCACGCTGCCGTCGGCCTTGTGCTCGCGCACGGCGCGCAGATAGCGGGGCAGGATGATCTCGCGGGCCATTCCGCGGACCGTCTCTGCCAGGGTGCGGGCGTATTCGAGGCGCTGGACGCTGGTCATCGGCTGCTAGGGTGTAGGGGGTCTGACGTGTAAACGGCCCGACCCGGGCTGGATTGAAGGGCGGCGCCATCCAGTGAGCGGGCAACGCCTGCGTTTCAGTCCCGTTAAGAGGCTTGCTTTTGGCGATAATAGCATGATGAATCCGCGCTTCTTCTGCCCCGAAGGGCTTGTGCCTGATCGTGAAATCCCATTGCCCGGGTCCGTGGCGCACCACGCAGAGCGCGTCCTGCGCCTTGCCGTGGGGGATGAAGTGGTGCTTTTTGACGGTCAGGGAGGCGAGTTTTCCGCCACTCTGACCGCGCTCGGGAGGCAGCCCGCGGCGCGCTTGGGGCCACGGCTGCCGATCGAGCGCGAATCATCGTTGGGGATCACCCTCGTGCAAGCCCTGGCGAGCGGGGACAAAATGGACTGGGTGGTGCAGAAGGCGGTTGAGCTTGGCGTTGCGGCGAT
>JAEUNV010000314.1 GCA_016790385.1 Zoogloea sp. | reverse complement strand
GGGGTTGGCCCGCACTTTCTTGTAGATATCCGCTGACATGATTCCTCCTGGAAAGGTGATTGAAGGTCTTTCTGTTTAGTTATGGTCTCGGGGTGGGTGCTGTTCTCCTCCCCGGTTCTTGCTACATGCGATTTACATGTTCGGGTAGTTCGGGCCGCCACCGCCTTCGGGCACGGCCCAATCAATGTTCTGGGTTGGGTCCTTGATGTCGCAGGTCTTGCAGTGCAGGCAGTTCTGGGCGTTGATCTGCATGCGCGGGCCGCTCGGGTCCTCGACGATTTCGTACACGCCAGCCGGGCAGTAACGAGTCTCCGGGGCGTTGTAGAGGGCCAGGTTGGTGCCGATGGGCACCGAGGCATCCTTCAGTTTCAGGTGGCAGGGCTGCTCTTCGGTGTGGTTGGTGGCCGAGATGAACACCGACGACAGGCGGTCGAAACTGATCTTCCCGTCGGGCTTGGGATAGACAATGGGCGCGCAGTCCGAAGCCTTCTTCAGCTGGGTGTGATCGGCATGGTGGTGCAGGGTCCACGGCGCCTTGCCCTTGAGCACGTAAGTGTCGATGGCGCTGTAGGCAATACCGCCCCACAGGCCCCAGCGGAAGCTCGGGCGGATGTTTCTCACCTGGTGGAGTTCGTCCCACAGCCAGCTTTGCTTCAGGCGCTCCGGGTAGCCAATGCACTCGTGGCCGGTCTGACCTTCGGTGGTGAGGTGGGAGAACAGCGCTTCGGCCGCCTCGATGCCTGACTTCATGGCCATGTGCGTGCCCTTGACCTTGGGCACATTGAGGAAACCGGCGGTATCGCCGACCAGCAGGCCGCCCGGGAAGGTGAGCTTTGGCACCGACTGATAGCCGCCTTCGTTGAGCGCCCGTGCGCCATAGGCGATGCGCCGGCCGCCTTCGAAGAACTTGCGGATCTCCGGATGGGTCTTGAAGCGCTGGAACTCCTCGTAGGGCGAAAGGTGCGGGTTGGCATAGTCAAGCCCGACCACGAAACCCACCGACACCTGGTTGTTCTCCAGGTGATAAAGGAAGGAGCCCCCATATACGTCGGTGGAAAGGGGCCAGCCCACTGTGTGCAGGGTGAGGCCCTGCTGGTGCACCTCGGGGCGCACTTCCCACAGTTCCTTGATGCCGATGCCGTAGGTCTGCGGATCAACCCCCTCGCGCAGGTTGAACTTGCTGAACAGGCCCTTCGTGAGGGAGCCGCGGCAGCCTTCGGAGAAGACGGTCTGGCGTGCGTGCAGCTCGATGCCGGGCTGGTAGTTGGGGCCGGGCTCACCGTTCTTCTCGACGCCCATGTCGCCAGTGGCGATGCCCTTCACCGAGCCATCGTCGTGGTAGAGGACTTCGGAGGCCGCGAAACCGGGGTAAATCTCGACCCCAAGGTTTTCCGCCTGCTCGCCCAGCCAGCGCACCACATTGCCCAGGCTGACAACATAGTTGCCCTCGTTGTGCATCTGGGGCGGGGTGGGCAGTTTGTAGGCCTTCTCGGTGGTCAGAAACAGGAAACGGTCTTCCTTCACCGGTGTGTTCAGCGGTGCGCCGCGCTCCTGCCAGTCGGGAAACAGCTCCGCGAGGGCGCGGGTCTCGATGACGGCGCCAGAGAGGATGTGGGCGCCAACTTCGGAGCCTTTTTCCACGACGCACACTGAAAGCTCGGTCCCCGCCGTCTCGGCGAGCTGCTTCAGGCGGATCGCCGTGCTCAGCCCCGAGGGGCCGGCACCGACGATCACCACGTCGTATTCCATCGCTTCACGCGTCGTCATTGCTGCGGTCTCCGGATGTCTTGAAACAGTTGATTCAGGGTGGGTGCGCCCGATCAGCGGCGGCAGAACGCCTCCCGCCGTACCGAAATACGGCGGGGAAGGCGACGTGCAGGCGCTGGAGCGGGTGCCGCGGACTTGCCGCGTTACGTCAGAACAGGGCTTCTTCCAGGGCCAGCACGGAAGCGGAGCCGTTCACGATGGCGTCCCGGTAGCTGTTGGCCTCGGGGATGACGTGCTGGGCAAAGAAGGCGGCGGTGGCCATC
>JAEUNV010000268.1 GCA_016790385.1 Zoogloea sp. | reverse complement strand
GCCGGTAACGGTGACGTGGAAGGCCTCGCAGGGCTCGCCCACGCGGAAGACCATGTCACCGCGGGCGTGCCGGCGCAGCGCGCAGCCCTGCGCGACGCGTTCGAGTTCGGCCGCCTCCACATCCTGGAAGAGGGGCTGCATCGACAGGTAGCGCGGCAGGTTGAACCCGCTGCCGCCGCGCACGGCTGTTTCCATTCCCAGGGTCTCCTCGCGACTTGTGGCGCAGTGTCAGAAGGCCCTACAAGGGTCCGTTTGATCCGCGTCAATGAGATGGCTGCTTGACCAAGATCATTTGATCGATCTCAATTTCGGGAAGGCTTCGCACCGTCAAAGTGCGCCCGTACCCCGTTTTTGGGTGTGGAGACACGAGGCGATGAGCATCCTGGGCCTGATCGTGCGCTGCCAGCCGCAGCTGACCGGAGGCGTGGCCGAGCGCCTGCGCGCCGAGCCCGGCGCCGAGCTGGCCGAGCGCGCCGACGCCGACGACGGCCGCCTGGTGCTGCTGCTCGAAGACGCTCCCGGCCGCAGTGCCGCCGCTGCCATGGCGGCCATCGCCCTGTGGCCCGAGGTGCTGAACACCTCGCTCGTCTACGAATACTCCGGCCCCGACTCGCCCGCCCCGGAGGGCAGCGATCACCAGTACACCGATTGGCGCCGCAGCCCGGCCGCCGCCTGACCCCCGACTCCTTTCGCAGCGAAAGACCGCCATGAAGACCGAACGCCGCAGCTTCCTGAAGAGCCAGGCCCTGGCCGCCACCGCCGCCGTGGCCGGCATCCCCATCGTGGCCGAAGGCCAGCCCGCCAAGCCCGCCGCCGACAGCGGCGTGCGCTGGGACAAGGCGCCCTGCCGCTTCTGCGGCACCGGCTGCGCCGTGATGGTGGGCGTGCAGGACGGGCGCGTCGTCGCCACGCAGGGCGACCCCGACGCCCCGGTGAACCGCGGCCTCAACTGCATCAAGGGCTACTTCCTGTCCAAGATCATGTACGGCAAGGACCGGCTCACCACGCCGCTGCTGCGCAAGAAGGACGGCAAGTACGACAAGAACGGCGACTTCGTGCCCGTGAGCTGGGACGAAGCCTTCGACCTGATGGCCGCCAAGTGGAAAGAGGCGCTCAAGTCCGACGGCCCCGCGGGCATCGGCATGTTCGGCTCGGGGCAGTGGACGATCTTCGAGGGCTATGCCGCCACCAAGCTGTGGAAGGCGGGCTTTCGCAGCAACAACATCGACCCCAACGCGCGCCACTGCATGGCCAGCGCCGTGGCCGGCTTCATGCGCACCTTCGGCATCGACGAACCCATGGGCTGCTACGACGACATCGAGCAGGCCGACGCCTTCGTGCTGTGGGGCAGCAACATGGCCGAGATGCACCCCATCCTGTGGACCCGCATCACCGACCGCCGCCTCACCAAGACCGACGTGCAGGTGCATGTGCTGTCCACCTTCGAGCATCGCAGCTTCGAGCTGGCCGACAACGGCATGATCTTCGTGCCCCAGACCGATCTGGCGATCCTCAACTACATCTGCAACCACATCATCCAGGCCGGCAAGGTCAATCAGGAGTTCGTCAAGAAGAACGTGAACTTCAAGATTGGCGAGACCGACATCGGCTTTGGCCTGCGCCCGGCCCACGCACTGGAGAAGGACGCCAAGTTCAACGGCTACCCCGGTGCCGACGGCAAGCCCAAGAACAACCCGAACGACGCCAAACCGGCCACGTTTGAAGACTTCAAGAAGTTCGTGTCGACCTACACCCTGGACTACACCGCCAAGCTCACCGGCGTGCCGAAGGATCGCCTGCAGAAGCTCGCCGAGCTGTACGCCGACCCGAAGAAGAAGGTCGTCAGCTTCTGGACCATGGGCTTCAACCAGCACACCCGCGGTACCTGGGTGAACAACATGATCTACAACGTCCACCTGCTGGTGGGCAAGATCTCCACACCGGGATCCGGCCCGTTCTCCCTCACCGGCCAGCCGTCTGCCTGCGGCACCGCGCGGGAGGTGGGCACCTTTGCCCATCGTCTGCCGGCCGACATGGTGGTGACCAATCCGGAACACCGCAAGCACACCGAAGAGATCTGGCAGCTGCCCGAAGGCACCATCAACGAGAAGATCGGCTTCCACGCCGTGGCCCAGAGCCGCGCCCTGAAGGACGGCAAGCTCAAGTGTTACTGGACCAGCACCACCAACAACATGCAGGCCGGCCCCAACGTCAACCAGGAGATCTATCCGGGCTGGCGCAACCCGGCGGCCTTCGTGGTGGTGTCCGATGTGTACCCCACCGTCTCGGCCCTGGCCGCCGACCTGATCCTCCCGTCCGCCATGTGGACGGAAAAGGAAGGCGCCTTCGGCAACGCCGAGCGTCGCACCCAGTTCTGGCGTCAGCAGGTGAAGGCGCCGGGCGAGGCCCGGTCTGATCTGTGGCAGTACATGGAGTTCTCCAAGCGCTTCAAGGTCGAAGACGTGTGGCCGGCCGAGCTGATCGCCAAGAAGCCGGAATACAAGGGCAAGACCCTGTACGACGTGCTCTACGCCAACAAGGTGGTGAACAAGTATCCGAAGACCGATCTGGTCAAGGCCAACGAGCACGCCATCAAGAACTACACCAACGACGAGTCGGAAGCCTTCGGCTTCTATGTGCAGAAGGGCCTCTTCGAGGAATACGCGATCTTCGGACGCGGTCATGGTCACGATCTCGCCCAGTTCGACGTCTATCACAAGGCCCGCGGCCTGCGCTGGCCGGTGGTGGATGGCAAGGAGACCCTGTGGCGCTTCCGCGAGGGTTACGACCCGTATGTGAAGGCTGGGGAGGGCGTGCGGTTCTACGGTCACAAGGACGGCAAGGCGGTGATCTTCGCACTGCCCTACCAGGATCCGCCCGAGAAGCCCGATGCCGAGTTCGATCTGTGGTTGTGCACCGGCCGCGTGCTGGAGCACTGGCACACCGGCTCCATGACCCGCCGCGTGCCCGAGCTGCACAAGGCCGTGCCCGAGGCCCAGGTCTTCATGCACCCCGATGATGCCAAGAAGCGCGGTCTGCAACGTGGCATGCAGGTCAAGGTGCAGTCCCGCCGCGGCGAGATGATGGCCCGTATCGAGACCAAGGGCCGCAACAAGCCCCCGGTCGGCCTGATCTTCGTGCCTTTCTTCGACGAGTCGAAACTGGTCAACAAGCTCACCCTCGACGCCACCTGCCCGATCTCGAAAGAGACCGACTACAAGAAGTGCGCCGTGAAGGTGGTCCGGGCCTAAGCAGGACTGCCAGGAGATCATCGTGGATAGCGGCAGGAAGCCCGCCCGCACGTCGCCCGACGCCGCCCCGGCGTCGGCGGCGCGGCGCAAGTTCATCAACAGCGTGGCCGCCGCAGCGGGCGGCGGCTGCCTGATGGCGCTGGGCGCGGGCCTTTATTCGCGCAGTGCCGCGGCCCTGCCGGCCCAGGCCTTGCGCCCACCCGGCGCCTTGCCAGAGCACGATTTTCTGGCGGCCTGTGTGCGCTGCGGCCTGTGCGTGCGCGACTGCCCCTACGACACCCTCCGGCTGTCCGATCTGGGCGACCCGGTGGCCACCGGCACGCCGTACTTCCGCGCACGCCAAGTGCCCTGTGAGATGTGCGAGGACATCCCCTGCGTGAAGGCCTGCCCGACCGGTGCCCTCGATCGCAGCCTCACCGACATCAACAAGGCGAAGATGGGCCTGGCGGCCCTGGTTGACCACGAGACCTGCCTCAATTTCCTCGGGCTGCGCTGCGACGTGTGCTACCGGGTGTGCCCGGTGATCGACAAGGCCATCACCCTTGAAACCCAGCACAATCCCCGCTCCGACCGCCACGCGATGCTGCTGCCCACCGTCCATTCGGATGCCTGTACCGGCTGCGGCAAGTGCGAGAAATCCTGCGTGCTGCCGGTGGCTGCCATCAAGGTCTTCCCCCGGGAGCTGGCCCAGGGCGCATTGCCGGCCCACTACCGCAAGGGTTGGGAAGAGAAGGCCCGCCATGGGGGCTCGTTGATTGGCGAGCAGGTGGAGATGCCGGTTCGCGGATTCGAAGGGCCCACCGCCGGCCGCTCGGCCACCGAGACCGTGGCTGCGCCCCAGGGGCCTGCCCCGGATATCGCGGTTTCGCCCGGGGCGCCGCCGTCCACCCCGCCGTCCAGGTCGGCGGGCGGCATCAATTCAAAATGGAAGCCGTGATCATGGCGACCACTATCGTGTCCGACAAGCCGGCCCGCGTGGCCGCGGCGCCCTGTGCCGAGGCCCGCAGCGCATGGCAGCGCCAGCGCTGGCTGATCCTGCGGCGGGCAAGCCAGCTGCTGATCCTCCTCGCCTTCCTCACCGGCCCCTGGTTCGGCCTGTGGATCGCCAAGGGCAACCTGTCCTCGTCCCTGACCCTGGATGTGCTGCCCCTGACCGATCCCTTGCTGGTGCTTCAGACGCTGCTGACCGGGCACCTGCCGTATTCCTCGGCGCTGATCGGCGCGGCCATCGTGCTGGGCTTTTACCTGCTGGTCGGTGGGCGGGTGTTCTGCAGTTGGGTCTGTCCGGTGAATGTGGTTACCGATGCCGCGGCGTGGACCCGCCGCCGGCTCGGCATCAAGACCGGGCGCGTGCCCGACGCCGCCACCCGCTATTGGCTGCTGGCGGGCCTCTTGGTTGCCGCAGCAGTCACCGGAACCTTGGCCTGGGAATGGGTCAATCCGGTCTCCCTGCTGCACCGGGGTCTGATATTCGGTATGGGCGGCGGGCTCTTCGTGATCGCCGGCATCTTCATCTACGATCTGCTGGTGGCAAGCCGGGGCTGGTGCGGCCATCTGTGCCCGATGGGGGCCTTCTACGGGCTGCTCGGCAAGACCGCCCTGGTACGTGTCGCCACGCCCAATCGCAAGGCCTGCGACGACTGCATGGACTGCTTTGCGGTGTGCCCCGAACCTCAGGTGATCCGCCCTGCCCTCAAGCAGGTGGGGCAGACCCACCCCCTGATCCTGGCCTCAGACTGCACCACCTGCGGCCGCTGCATCGACGTGTGCGACAAACAGGTTTTCAAGATGACTCATAGGTTCGACCAAAGGAGCGAGTG
>JAEUNV010000259.1 GCA_016790385.1 Zoogloea sp. | reverse complement strand
GCGTCAGCGAGGAAGGGGCGGGCCATGGACACCAGATCGGCATCGCCGCGGGCCAGGATGTCTTCCGCCACCTGGGGGTCGTTGATGCGGTTGCTGGTGATCACGGGCAGCTTTACCGCCTTCTTCAGGCGTGCGCTGAGGGTACTGAAGGCGGCCCGCGGCACGCTGCTCATGATGGTGGGGATGCGAGCCTCGTGCCAGCCGATGCCGGTGTTCAGCAGGTTGATGCCGGTGCCTTCGGCGGCCTTGGCGAAGGCTTCGACTTCGTCCCAGGTGCTGCCGCCCTCCACCAGGTCGAGCAGGGACAGGCGGAAGATGAGGATGAAGTCGGGGCCGGCGGCGGCTCGCACGGCGCGCAACACTTCCAGCCCGAAACGGCAGCGGTTCTCGAACGTGCCGCCCCAGCGGTCGTCCCGGAGGTTGGTGCCGGGGGCCAGAAACTGGTTGATCAGGTAGCCTTCCGAGCCCATCACCTCGACGCCGTCGTAACCGGCCTGGCGGGCCAGGGCGGTGCTGCGGGCGTAGTCGGCGATGGTCTGGAGGATCTCGTCTTCACTGAGCGCCCTGGGGGCGGCCGGATTGATGGGCGCCTTGATGGCGGAGGGGGCCACTGGCTGGCGACCGTAGGCATAGCGCCCGGTATGCAGGAGCTGCAGGCAGATGCGACCGCCCTCGGCGTGTACGGCGTCGGTGATGATGCGGTGCCGGGTGGCCTCGGCCTCGCTGTCCATAACCGAGCTGCCCTGGTGGATGCCACCGTCACGATTTGGTGCAAAGCCGCCGGTGACAATCAGGCCGACGCCATTGCGTGCCCGCGCTGCGTAGAAGGCCGCCATGCGCTCGAAGGGATGGTCCATTTCCTCCAGGCCGGTGTGCATGGAGCCCATGAGCACCCGGTTGGGGAGGGTGGTGAAACCCAGGTCGAGGGGCGCGAGCAGGTGGGGATAGGGCGAAGGGTGGGTCATGGGCGGCTGTCTCCGATTATGGTTGTGCCGTCCATTTCAGAGGCCCGGTGGAGGAATGTCAATTTGCCCCCACGGAAGGTGGTGCTTCCGGAACGGGGCGCCCGCCTCAATCGCCCCGCGACAGGGCGGGTCGGCGACCGATGTCCACCTTCAGATCCAGTTTTTCCTTGCCGCGGCGAAGTTCGAAACCCGCCTTGCGCCCCGGAGCCAGGGCCGCTATGGCTTCCAGCATGGTCTGCGGGTCGTTGACCTTGCGCCCCTCGACGGCCAGCAGGACGTCTCCCGGCCTTACGCCAGCCCGCTCCGCCGGGCTGCCACGCATGACACCGGAGATGAGGGTGCCTTCCGTGGACACCATGCCGAAGGACTCGGCGAGTTCGGCAGTGATGGCCTGAACCTCAACACCGATCCAGCCGCGCGTGACCGAGCCGTTCTGGATGATCTGCTCCATCACGCTGCGCGCCAGGGAAACAGGGATGGCGAAACCGATGCCCAGCGAGCCGCCGGAACGGGAATAGATGGCCGCGTTGATGCCCACCAGTGTGCCGGCGGTGTCGATCAGGGCGCCGCCGGAATTCCCCGGGTTGATGGCGGCGTCGGTCTGGATGAAGTCTTCAAAGGTGTTGATCCCCAGATGGGAACGTCCAAGGGCCGACACGATTCCCATCGTGACCGTCTGGCCGACGCCGAACGGATTGCCGATGGCAAGCACCACATCGCCTACGTGCAGATGTTCTGTACGGCCGAAGGTGATGGCCTTGAGTTTGCCGTCGGCCTTGATCTGCAGCACTGCCAGATCGGATTCCGGATCACGGCCGACGATGCGGGCGGGAAGCTTACGGCCGTCATTGAGTGCCACTTCGATCTCGTCGGCGGCTTCGATGACGTGGTTGTTGGTGAGGACGTAGCCTTCAGGCGAGACGATCACCCCGGAGCCGAGGCCTGAAGCGCGCTGTTGGGGCCGGTTGTCAAGGCGGTCGCCGAAGAAATGCCGGAACAGGGGATCGTCGGCGAAGGGGTGGCGTTGGGCCTTGACCTCCTTGCTGGTAAAGATATGCACGACCGCGGGCAATGCCACGCGGGCCGCATCGGCATAGGACACGACCGGGCGCTCGCCGGTAGTGCCTGCCGGGGTCGATGCCGCTTCCTGAATGGTCACTGAGGGCAGGGCGGGGCGTTCATTGGTCCACTCGGGTTTGAGGGTGCTGACCACGAACAGCACAGCCACCGAGACCGTGACTGCTTGGGCAAAGATCATCCACAGGCGATGCATCGTAAAATCGCTTAGAGGGTGGCGCGCGGGTGCGCGGCCAGGGTGCATGGGTTCAAGGAGAGGCGGCCATGGAAAGAGCCGAAATGCAGTGTTATCTCGACAATCTGCTCGAAGTCGGGCGCTTCAGGGATTATTGCCCAAACGGGTTGCAGGTGGAAGGACGTGCTGAGATACGCCAGGTGGTTTGCGGCGTGACGGCCAGCCAGGCTTTGCTCGATGCGGCGGTGGCGCGGAAGGCGGATGCGGTGCTGGTGCATCACGGCTATTTCTGGCGTGGTGAGGATGGTTGCATCACCGGCCTGCGCCGTAAGCGTCTGGGGACCTTGCTTGGCAACGACATGAACTTGTTCGCCTACCATTTGCCCTTGGATGCCCATCCCGAGTTGGGCAACAACGCTCAGCTCGGGCGCCTGATGGGGTGGGTGCCGGAGGGCCGCTTTGCCGAGCAGGACATGGGTTGGGTCGGGCGGCTGAGCCAGCCGACCCGGGGCGAACTCCTGGCGCGGCAGCTCGCGGCGCGGCTTGGGCGGGAGCCGCTGCTGCTGGGGGAGCCTGCGCACGCCATCTCGCGGATTGCCTGGTGCACCGGCGGCGCCCAGGGCTACTTCGAGCAGGCGATTGCCTGCGGGGTGGATTGCTTTGTTTCCGGCGAGGCGTCGGAACAGACTACCCATCTGGCGCGGGAGTCAGGGGTGACTTTCCTGGCGGTGGGGCACCACGCCAGCGAGCGTTACGGCGTGCAGGCCTTGGGAGCCCATCTGGCCGAGCGTTACGGCCTGGAGGTGAGCTTTGTCGACGTGGATAACCCAGTCTAGATGATCATGCGGCGGCCGAATCGGCACTGGTATTCATTGGCGGTTCCATGTCGACGAGGCTGAGTTCCATCGGTGGCTTGTAAGCGCCGAGTTCGTCATCAAGGATTGCCAGAAGAAGCAGGAGCTCTTCGACCACGGTTAGCGGGAACCCCTGGCGGGTGCCGTTGCGATTGTCTCGCAGGATCTGATGGATATAGGCCTGGGCCTCCTGCGTACCCCAGAGTTCCTGGAGGCGCTGGACGACGTGGGGCATTTGCTCCACCGTATCGGCTCCGCCATGTGCGCCCTTGAAATCGCTCCACCCGATCATCTTGACGTTGAAGGTCTTGTTTAACTGGCGGGTCAGGGCTTCGAATTCGGCGCGCATGCCGGCAACGTGATAGACCTCCAGCAGCTTCAGCCAGGGCTTGACGGCTTGACGCGGGTTGTTGCGGATGTAGTCGGCGAGGGTCTCCGCCGCACCCTGGGTGCGCCCGAAGGACATCATGATCTCGGCCAGCTCGAGGGCCGAGTCGTGCTCATCGACCGTTTCGTCGAAGGGGATGGGGTGGGCAGGGGCGAAGGTGGGCTCCGCCCACTCGGCCGGCGTGTCCACCGATGCGGGAGCACCCAAGGGGGCTGCGGGCTTCCGCATCTCCGGCAACGCGGAAGTGACCTCCAGTGTGGTCGGTCGGGCAGCAGGCGCTGTTGCGATGGACTTCTCGGTCGCGGTGACCGGCTCGGGGTGCTGTAGTGTGGTGTGGAACTCGGCCTCGCTCACGGCGGGAGCGTCCGCCGGGCTGTTGCGCCGACGCCTAAGGTAGATCAGGGCTCCTCCACCGACGAGGGCTGCCAGCAGGCCGCCGAGGGGATATGCCCATTGCGCGAACAGCGACTGGATTTCACCGCCTGTTGTGGGCACGGCTTCGGCGGGGGCCACTGCAGCCATTGGGGCGGGGGAGGGGGCCGCTGCGGGTTTTCGGAGGTCCAGCTGTGCGACCCGCTCCTTCAGTAGTGCCTGGTATTCCTCAAGGCGCTTGATCTTCTCGTCCAGTTCAATCTGCGCGGCGATGCGGTCATCGATCTCGGCG
>JAEUNV010000255.1 GCA_016790385.1 Zoogloea sp. | reverse complement strand
GGGCGAGGTCGTCATTGCCCGTTCCCTTCAGCCCATCCTCGCCGGCACCGGGCTGGTCGCCCTGCTCGGCGTGGCCCTCGGCCTCAGCATCTATGGTTCCCTGCGGGTGCTGCCCCTGCGCGCCCTGCGCCGCACCCTGGCGGCATTGCAGCGGGAAGAGAGCAAGGCCCGTGAGGAGGCCGAGGAGCACCTGCGGGTGGTGTTCCAGAACGCGGTTGAAGGCATTGCCATCTTCACGCCCAACCATCTCATTACCTCGTGCAACCCGGCCATGGCCAACATGTTCGGCCACCCCGTCGATGTGGTTCCGGGCATGCGCATCACTGATCTGCTGCGGCCCATTCCCGGCCCCGAGGGCATTGCCGCCTTTCTGCCGGGACAGGGTGAAACCACGGCAATTCGTGCGGGGGGAGAATCCTTTCCCGTGGAGATGAGCATCAACGAGACGCGCCTCGCCGACCGTCCCCACCTGATTGCCATCCTGCGCGACATCACAGAACGCAAGCAGGTCGAGCGGCGTCTTTCGTACATGGCCAACTACGACAGCCTGACCGGCCTGCCCAACCGCAGTCTGTTCCGCGAGCGACTTGAGCGGGCCATGGAGCGTACCCGGCGCAGCGGGCGGCAACTGGCGCTGATGTTCCTCGATCTGGATCGTTTCAAGAACATCAATGACACCCTCGGCCACGAGGTGGGGGACCAGCTTCTCAAGTACGTGGCCAACGCCCTCACCGCCAACCTGCGCAGCACCGACACGGTGAGCCGCAATTCTGAGGAGGAGTCCGAAAACATCACGGTGTCGCGTCTTGGAGGTGACGAGTTCACCGTGCTGGTCGAGGACATCGTCAGTCCTAACGCGGCGACCCATGTGGCTACGCGCATTCTCGCCGCCATCGCCGAGCCCTTCGAGATCAACGGAGAACGGCTCTACATCTCCACCAGCATCGGCGTCACCCTCTTCCCCCACGAGGCGGAAGACCTGGACGGGCTGGTCAAACAGGCCGACATGGCCATGTATCGGGCCAAGGAGCTTGGGCGCAACACCTACTTCTTTTACAACGACGAGCTGAACACCGCCATGGCCGAGCGCCATGCCCTGGAAGCGAGCCTGCGGCACGCGCTGGAGCGCCAGGAGTTCAGCCTCCATTACCAGCCCAAGGCAGACCTGCGCAGCGGCCGCATCACCAGTGTGGAGGCGCTGTTGCGCTGGACGCCGTCGGAGGGGGCGGCCATCGGACCGGATCGCTTCGTTCCCATCCTGGAAGAGATCGGACTGATCAGCCAGGTGGGTACCTGGGTGCTGCGCACCGCCTGTGCCCAGATCGCCGCCTGGAAGGCGGCCGGTCTGCCAGCGCTTCGCCTGGCCGTCAATGTTTCGGCCCATCAGTTCCGCCAGCGCAACCTTCCCGATCTGATTGCCGGGCATCTGACGGAAAATGGGCTCGTGCCGTCCGATCTGGAGGTGGAACTGACCGAGAGCATCCTGATGGAGGACAGCGAGCAGAGCCGCGAGATCCTTTCCCGCCTCGGTGGCATGGGCATCCACCTGGCGATCGATGATTTCGGCACCGGCCATTCCTCGCTGGCTTACCTGAAGCGCTTCAATGTCCACACCCTCAAGATCGACCGTTCCTTCGTCCGCGATCTGCCGGACGACCCCGACGACAGCGCGATTGCCACCGCCGTGGTGAAACTCGCCGCGAGCCTTAAGATCCGGGTCGTCGCGGAAGGCGTGGAAACCCGCGAGCAGGCGGAGTTCCTGCGTGAAATGGGATGCGACGAAATGCAGGGCTATCTGCTCAGCGCGCCGCTGCCGGCGGAGGCATTTCCGGCCTGGTTAGTCGAGTTGAGCCAGCCGGCCCCGGTGGAGTCAGCCTGACTCGGAGCCCACGCCCGATCCCGGCTGGTTTATCGGCACGCGCCGGCGCCTTTACATAGTTTGCCCATCCGTTAACGGCACTTGACGGGGTTCGCGCCGAAAATCCGCTCCATCGTGCTGGCACTCCATCCGGGAGGGCCCACGCCAAACGGAGTCATCGTGAATACTTCCAGCCCATTGTGGAAAAAGCGTCTCGTCCTCAGCGCACTGACCGCGATCCTGCCCCTGTCCGCCGTGGCGGATGGCCGTCATTCGGCATCTTCCCTGCACGGACGTTGCGACGGGCCGCCGCCCGTGGGGAACGTCGCCCTGTATCCGCATCATGAGATGGGGCGGCCGGGCATGCATCCGGGCATGATGCCGCACCTCCCCTTCCTTCATCGTATCGAGTTGAGTGAAGCGCAGCAGGACAAGGTCTTTGAGCTGATGACCGCCAACCTGCCCGCCGAGCGGGCCAAGGCCAAGCTTGCCCGCAAGGCCATGGACGATCTGCGCAAGCTGGGTGCGGCCGATGCCTTTGATCCCGTCAAAG
>JAEUNV010000232.1 GCA_016790385.1 Zoogloea sp. | reverse complement strand
CAGCCGGCAGGCAGACGGCCGCCAACAGCCCAAGCAGTAGGAACACGAGGCGGTGCGTCATGGAAAGGGCTCTCCTTGGACCGGCAGCGTCAATTCCTTTATACGGTGCGATCCCGGGAATGTCCATGCTGGATGGAATCCCCCCTGCAACTCGGCCGGGCGCCCGGCCCGCCTTGATCCGCCTGATGAACACCGCCCCGGGTGCCCTGAAGGCAAAGGCTCCTGGCCAAGGGCGAGCCCCGCCGCCTCAACCCTTGCGGCTGATGCGCCCCAGAATGGCGGACGGAATGTCCTGGAGCGGCAGGATGCGGTCGACGGCGCCCAGCTTCACGGCCTCCTTGGGCATGCCGTAGACCACGCAGGTGGCCTCGTCCTGGGCCACGGTCCAGGCGCCGGCGTCGTGCATCTCCTTCATGCCCCGGGCGCCGTCATCGCCCATGCCGGTCATGATGATGCCCACTGCGTTACGGCCGGCAAAACGGGCCACCGACCGGAACAGGACATCCACCGACGGCCGGTGACGGCTGACCGGCGGCCCGTCGACCACATCCACCACGTACTGAGCGCCACTGCGCTTGAGAAGCATGTGGCGCCCTCCGGGTGCAATCAGGACGCGGCCCGGCACCACCCGGTCGCCGTGGCGCGCTTCACGCACTTCCACCTCGCACACCGTGTCGAGACGCTGGGCAAAAGCGCCGGTGAATTTTTCCGGCATGTGCTGGACGACCACGATGCCCGGGCTGACCCGCGGCAGCGCGCGCAGCACCGCCTCCAGCGCCTGGGTGCCGCCCGTTGAGGTGCCGATCGCCACCACTGTCTCGGTGGTCTGGGCCATGGCGGTGCCGGAGGGAAGGATGGCATCGGCAGACAGCTTTGGCGCCGTCGGCGCGGGGATGCTCTGGCCCGCCGCCATCAGGCGCCGCACCTTGGCCCGGGCCGCCACCTTGACTGCGCTGACCAGGTCGTCCGAGCTGTCGATCAAAAACTGCTTGAGCCCCATCTTGGGCTTGGAGACAACGCAGACCGCGCCCGCCGACAAAGCCTGGAGCGCCGTCTCCGACCCCTTTTCGGTCAGGGTCGAGCAGATCACCACCGGCGTGGGACGCTCGGCCATGATCTTGCGCAGGAAGGTGATGCCGTCCATGCGCGGCATCTCCACGTCGAGGACGATCACATCCGGCCAGCAGGCCTTCATTCTCTCCAGGGCGAATACGGGATCGACGACTGCGCCGATGACCTCGATGGCGTGATCCTCGCCCAGTGTTGCCGACAGGACCTGGCGGACCACCGCCGAGTCGTCAACGATCATGACCTTGATGGGGGGCATGGCTTTCCTGTTTTTCTGTAAGTGTTCAATTGACTTCAGCCGGACCTGCCAGCCGCATGCCGCATGGTGACGCGCCCGCTCCAGATGTCGAAGAGCAGGTGGCGATGACCCATGCCTTCAACATGGGCGCCCACGCAGCGCAGGCAGTGGGCACGCACCAGCTCATGGGCACGCACCACGTTCTTCTGTCCGATCAGCGGGCCGCCGCGCCCGCAGGGCAGATCGGGGAACATATTGCCGCCGCCAAAGAGGCGCACCCGGTAGTCTTCCGGCCGCGTCCGGGCGGCGCGGATCTCCCGCAGCATCAGGTCAAAGGCTTCATCCCCGTAGCGTCCGTCCAGCCCTCGGGCGCGGGATTCACCGCGGCTGGGCAGCACGAAGTGACACATCCCTCCGATCAACCTGTCGGGGTGCCAGAACACCACCGACACGCAGGAGCCGAGCACCGTGCGGATGCGCGTGCATTCGTCACCGAAATACCACTCGCCGGGCTGAAGAAAGATTTCGACCACGCCATCGGGCTTGCGCATGCTCAGGCCTCGGGCTTGCGGTAAATCGACGGCTTGACGGTCTTCAGGGCATCGGAGACACCGTTGAGGTTCTCTGAATGGCTGACAATGAAGTAACCGCCGGGCTTGAGCAGGGGCAGGATGCGCTGGACGACCTGGCGCTTGGTATCAATGTCGAAATAGATCATCACATTGCGCAGGAAGATCACGTCGAACAGGCCCAGCGCGGGCAAGGCTTCATTCAGATTGATCTGACGAAAATTGATCCTTCCACGCAGCTCGGGCTTCATCATGAAGGTGCCGTCCTGGCTACCGACGCCCTTCAGGCAGTACTTCACCAGCAGCGGCCGGGGAATGCCGGCCGCGTCGTCCATCGGGTAACGCCCCTCCCGGGCGTGGCTCAGCACGCGGGTGGACAGATCCGAGGCAACGATCTCCCACGGGCGCCCCCCCAGCACCTCGGCCATCACCATGGCAATGGTGTAGGGCTCCTCGCCGCTGGAGCAGGCGCCGCTCCACACCCGTACAGTGCTCTGCCCCTTCAGTTCGGGCAGGGCCTGGCTGCGCATGAAATCGAAATGCTTGGGCTCGCGGAAGAAGTAGGTCTCGTTGGTGGTCAGCAGATCCACGGCAATCTGGCGCTCCCCGGCGTCGGCCTGCACGCGCCGGAAGTAGCTGCCATAGCCGTCCAGATCCAGCTGGCGCAGCCGGCGGGCCAGCCTTCCGGCCACCAGTTGCTTCTTGGCGTCGGACAGGCTGATCCCGGCCAGGGAGTACATCAGCGCACGGAACTGGCCGAACTCCCCATCCGTGAGCTGGCCCTGCAAGCCCGTGACGTGGCGCCGGACGGCGGTCGTCGTCATGGCCTCAGCCCGCCACGCCGCTGCCGAGCTGCGGCATGGCGCCGGCATCCATCGGCGCCCCCTGGCGCGACAGCTCGTCGAGCACCGACAGTTCATCCGTGGACAGCACCGCCTCCACGTTGAGCAGGATCACGAAGCCGCCGCCCACCTTGCCCATGCCGCGGATGAAATCCGCCCGGATGCGCGCGCCAAAGGCGGGCGGCGCCTCGATCTCGCCGGGCGGGATCTCCAGCACTTCGCTGACGGTATCCACCACAATGCCCAGCACCTGGCATTCGTCGCTGCCCCCCATCTCGATGATGACGATGCAGGTACGCCGGGTAACCTCGGTGGGCTGGCCGCCAAAGCGCGCCTTCAGGTCGATCACCGGCACCACCGCGCCGCGCAGGTTGATGACCCCGCGGATGCTCGGCGGCATCATCGGAACGGTGGTCACCTGACCATACTCGATGATCTCCTTCACGCTGAGGGTCTCGACGGCGTACATCTCGCCGCGCAAGGTGAAGGTCAGGTACTGTCGGGGCTCGGCGGCGACCACCGGCGCGTCTTTCCTGGCAAGCGTGGCCATCTCTCAGCCCTCGAACTGGACGAACTCGGTTTCAAAGATCTGCCCCCGACC
>JAEUNV010000212.1 GCA_016790385.1 Zoogloea sp. | reverse complement strand
TGCCGGTCCAAGGAGAGCCCTTTCCATGACGCACCGCCTCGTGTTCCTACTGCTTGGGCTGTTGGCGGCCGTCTGCCTGCCGGCTGGCGATGCCCTGGCCGGCTGCACGACCCGCGAACGCATCCAGCTGCGCAACGAGGGGGTGCCGCCCATGGAGATTGATCGCCTGTGCGGCGGGCTCCAGCAGCGCCCACCATCCCTGCCGCCGATGGCGCCCTTGCCCCAGCAACAGATTCAACGCCCCCGCTTTGCCACCCAGTGCATGACCACTGCCGGGCCATGCCCGATGGCGGTGGCGATGCTGGTGGGCTCGGCCTGTGCCTGTTACACGCCCTGGGGCGCGCTCCCCGGGGTTGCCCAGTAGGTTCCGTCATGGCCGATATCTTCCTCAGTTACGGACACGCCGACCGGGACCGCGCGGAAGTGCTCGCCGTGGCCCTGGCAAGCCGCTTCTCGGTCTGGTGGGACAAGGATCTGGATGCCGCCTGCACCTGGCGCAAGGAACTGGAGGAGCAGATTGACGCCGCCCGCTGCGTGCTTGTGCTATGGACGCAGCAATCCCGTGAAAAGGAGTTCGTGCGCTCGGAAGCCAGCCGCGCCGCCCAGCGCCGGACGCTGCTCCAGGTCTGCCTCGACGACGGCGATGTTCCCCTTGGCTTTTCCGAATCCCAGTGGATCGATCTGCGCGCGTGGAGCGGGGAGGGCGATGATCCGCTGTTGATCGAAGCGCTGATGACGCCCCTGGAGAAGCGCGTGCGGGGGAACCGGGCGGCCCTGCTCGTGGGCGTTGACGCCTACGCGCACGGCGCGGGCTTCCAGGCCCCGGGCTGCGCCTCGTCCAACGTGGATGCCATGCGCAAGCTGCTGGCCGACAGGGACGATACGCACTTCCAGGTCGAAACCCTGGTCAATCCCGAAAAGACGGCGCTCATGAAGAACCTGCACAAGGTCTTCAAGGATGCCCTGCCCAACGACACGGTGCTGCTGTACTACTGCGGCCACGCCAAGCTGTCGGCCCGGGGTGATCTCTACCTGTGCCCCAACGACTCCGAACTCGACTATCTCGACGCCACGGCCATTTCCATGGAATGGATCGCCAAGCGGGCCTTGAACGAGAGCAGCGCGTCCCAGCTGGTCATCCTGCTCGACTGCATCTACAGCCTGACCCCCGATGCGGTCGGACAGGTGGACATTCCATCCATCCTCGTCTCCAACCTCGGGCAGGGGCAGGGAAAATACGTGCTCTCGGGGTGCACGGTGCTCGACCGGGATGTGGCCGAAAGGGGTGCCCCCCTGTCCCGTCTGGTGCGCTGGTTCGTGCATGGAGTGGAAACCTTCGAGGCGGACGATGGGGACAGCATCCTCACCGCCGACGAGATCTGCCGCTACGTACAGGCCCGCATCGAGGGCGAGGCGCCCGAAAACAAACCCCTCAGCAAGGGCTTCAACACCAATTCCAGCCGCGGCGAGGTCGCCCGGCGCACCACCGCCGCCCCCACCGCCACGGCGCTGCGCGGAAACCGGGAGTTCTTCCTGGCCATTCGCGGTGCCCTGGACGAAGGGCGTCTGGTTCCGCTCCTGGGGGATGGCGTCTTCGGCAGCGGCCCGCTGAGCGCGTTCCGCCTGGTGAGCGCCCTCATCGAAACCGCCGGGCTGGAGGCGGGCATGCGCCTGGACGAGCGCTACACCCTGGCCACCGCCGCGGAATACCTGCTCCTGGTGTTTGGAGGTGAGCGGGGCGCCTTCCTCAAACGACTCACCAATGTACTCAAGACGCAGAGCCCGACCGTCGCCCAGACCCAGACCCACCGTTTCCTGGCCTCCATGCAGACGCCGTGGATCGTG
>JAEUNV010000142.1 GCA_016790385.1 Zoogloea sp. | reverse complement strand
CTGATCGTCCCGGGGACGGTGAGCCTGCTCTACTGTGCCAGCCGCGGCGAATGGAAAATCTGGTTCCGCACCGTCTTCAACCCCCTCGGTCTGCTGATCCTGGCGGCCATCGCCGCCCCCTGGTACGCCTACGCCTACGCGCTCCACGGCCAGGACTTCATCGATGGCTTCATCATGCGCCACAACGTCCAGCGCTTTTCCGGATCGCTGGAGGGCCACGGCGGCAGTGCGTTCTATTACCTGATCGCCGTACCGCTTCTCCTGCTGCCATGGAGCGGCCTGTTCTTCAACGCCCTGGCAAGGGTCCGCAGTGATGTGAATGATCCGCTCCGACGCTTCCTGTGGATCTGGTTCGGCTTTGTGCTAGCCATTTTCTCCCTTTCCGGCACCAAACTGCCCCACTACGTGCTCTACGGGTGCACGCCGCTGTTCATCCTGATCGGGCTGCATGCCAGTGAGGCCCGCCGCACCTGGCCGCATCTGATCGCACCGGGTCTGCTGCTCCTGCTCTTTCCACTGTTGCCAAACCTGTTTGACGCCTTGGCCCATAGCAGCCTCGGTGACGGCTTCTACCGCGCCCAACTGGCACGCGCCCTCGAGGTGGCGGACGGCGCCTACATCGCGGCGACAGTCGGTGGCCTGATGCTCTGGGTCGGCATCATGTTCTTCCCCCGGATCGGGCTCATTCCCAAGCTGGTCATCACGGCCGCCTTGCAGGTCATTCTGCTGGCCGGCATCGTCGTCCCCTACGCGGGCGAGCTGGCGCAAGGCCCGGTCAAGGCCGCCGGCCTGAAAGCCCGTGAGCTCGGCGAAGACGTGATGTTCTGGCGCTTCACCACGGCGCCCAGCTTCAGCGTCTATCGGCAGGCCATCACCATCAAGGGCAACCCCGAAGCGGGCCAGGTGGCCCTCACCCGTGTGGACCGCCTGCCCGCCGATGCTCCGGCGGACATCCTGTTCCGTGAAGGCGGAGTCGCCCTGGTGCGGATCAAGCCATGAGCGACCGCAGCCTCGTCGGGCCGCTGGCCCTCATCGCCGCCCTGCTCACCGCCTACCGGATCTGGGTGATCAACCACCTGGGCATCGACCTGTACGTGGATGAGGCCTACTACTGGGGCTGGTCCCAGAATCTGGACTGGGGCTATTACTCCAAACCACCGCTGATCGCCGCGCTCATCGCTGCCAGCACCGCAATGCTTGGCAACGGACTGGTGGCCATCAAGCTGCCCTCCCTGCTGCTCTACCCGGCCACCGCGTTTGGCCTGTATGGGTTGGGCCGCCGTCTGTACTCACCCCGAGTCGGCTTCTGGGCCGGTCTGGGCTTCCTTTCCATGCCCCTGGTGGCCGCGCTGGGCCTTTTCGTGTCCACCGATGCCCCGCTGCTGTTGTGCTGGTCACTGGCCCTGCTCTTTCTGCTGCGGGCCCTGGACGGCGACGGGTGGGCTGACTGGCTGGCCTGCGGCGCGGTGATAGGCATCGGCCTGATGTCCAAGTACACCATGGCCGCCTTTCTGCCGTCGGCCCTGCTGCTGATCATCACCGACCCAGGCCACCGGCGCTGGCTGGCCCGCCCCCAACCCTGGGTAGCCCTGCTGCTGGCTTTTGGGGTACTGTCACCCAACCTCTACTGGAACTGGGCCCACGACTTCCCCACCTTCCGCCATACCGCCGAGATCACTCGGGTCGGCCACGGTGAACGCGGCCTCCATCCGGGCCAGCTTGGCGAATTCCTTGGCGCACAATGGCTGTCCTTCGGCCCGGTGCTGGGAATACTGCTGGCCTGGGCACTGCTCCGCGGTCGCCGCCTCGTCCAGACACCTGCCCACCGCACCCTGCTGATCTTCATCGTGCCGTTGCTGGTGCTGGTGAGCCTGCAGGCGCTTACGGGCCGGGCTAATGGCAACTGGGCTGCGCCCGTTTTCATCGGGGCCTGTCTGCTGGTTCCAGCGGTGTTCCTGAAAGAACGGAAACGCTGGGTCGTTGCCGGGATCGCCTTCAACCTCATTGCGTCCACCGTCGCCTACCACTGGCCGGATCTGGCCCGAGCCGCCGGCATTGCGCTGACGGCCAAGAACGATCCCTTCAAGCGTGCCCGCGGCTGGATCAATCTGGCTGACGCCGTGCGTCCTTATCTGGTCGAGCACCCGGGCAGCGTGCTGGTGGCCGAAGACCGCGAGCTCATCGCCCACCTGGTCTACCGCCTGCACCCCACCGAATATGCCGCCTGGCATCCAGGTGGAACACCCATCGACCACTATGAGCTGATGACCACCCTCAGCAACAAACGCGGCCGGGACATTCTCTACATTGGCCGCAAGGCCGAAATCCCCGACATCGCGGCGCGCTTCGCTTCCAGCGAAAAACTCGGCAAGGTCGTCGTACCTATCCACAAGGATTTCCGACGCGAGGTCTACGTGTTTCTGCTGCGGGATTTCCAGGGGTATTGAACCGCAAGACCCCACACGAAAGCATTCTGCTCGCTCAAATGAAAAACCGACCGGTCTCACGACCGGTCGGTTTTATTGATAGAGCAACAGACAGCTTACTTGGCAGCCAGTGCGGTCTTGATCTGCTCGAGGGTTGACGGATCTTCGATGGTGGTCAGATCGCCCGGATCACGGCCTTCAGCCAGCGCCTGGATGGAGCGACGCAGCATCTTGCCGGAGCGGGTCTTGGGCAGACCGGAGATGAAGTGCACCCGAGCCGGGCGGGCGATGGCACCGAGGCTGCCATCCACCAACTTCATGACGGCCTTCTCGAGTTCGACCACCTTTTCGGGGGTATCCACCGAAGCCGGATCCTTGACCACGGCGAAGGCCATGGGCATCTGACCCTTGAGCTGATCGGCCACCCCAACCACAGCCACCTCGGCAATCGCCGGGTGGGCCTGAACGGCTTCCTCGATCTCACGGGTGCCAAGACGGTGGCCGGCCACGTTGATCACGTCATCGGTACGGCCGAGGATCTTGTAGTAGCCGGCGTCGTCCTTGATGCCCCAGTCGAAGCTCGAATAAACCAGCGGCTCCTGGAACAGGGTGAAATACGTGGAAACGAAGCGCTTGTCGTCACCCCACACCGTGGACAGACAGCCCGGCGGCAGCGGCGGCACCACACCGACGATGCCCTTTTCGTTGGGGCCACACTCGGAACCGTCATCGCGGAACAGGCGCACATCGTAGCCATACACCGGGAAGCCGGGGGAGCCGAGCTGCACCTCCTGCGGCTCGACGCCGGGCATCAGGGACAGCATGGCCCAGCCGGTTTCGGTCTGCCAGTAGTGGTCGATGACCTGGATACCCAGCTCGTCCATCATCCACTTGTGGGAGGTTTCATCCATCGGCTCGCCAGCGCAGTAGAGGGCGCGCAGCTTGGACAAGTCGTATTTCTTGAGGAAGGCCGGGTCTTGCTTCTTGAGCACGCGGATGGCGGTCGGCGCGCTGAACATCACGGTGACTTCCTGATCCTGACAGATCTTCCACCAGATGCCGGCATCGGGACGCAGCGGGGTGCCTTCATACATGATCGTGGCCATGCCGTTGATCAGCGGGCCGTAGATGATGTAGCTGTGGCCCACCACCCAACCGATATCGGACGTGGAGAAGAAGGTCTCCCCGGCGTTGCCGCAGTAGATGTGCTTCATGGAAGCAGCCAGGGCCACGGCGTAGCCGCCGGTGTCACGTTGCACGCCCTTCGGCTTACCCGTGGTGCCGGAGGTGTACAGGATGTAGCTGGGCTCGGAAGATTCGAGCCAGGTGACGGGCACCTGGGCGTCCATGTGTTTGGCGCGCAGGGTGGCGTAATCCACGTCACGTCCGGCGACAACGTTCATGTCCTTGTCGAGCCCACGATTGACCATCAGCACGGCAGCGGGCTTGTGCTCGGCCAGACCAATGGCTTCGTCCAGCAGATGCTTGTACGGAACCGGACGGCCACCGCGCATGCCCGCATCCGAGGACACGATGACCGTCGGCTTGGCATCGTCGATCCGCGTGGCCAGGGAATGGGACGCAAAGCCGCCGAACACCACCGAGTGGATGGCACCGATGCGGGTGCAGGCGAGCATCGCAAAGCAGGCCTCGGCGATCATCGGCATGTAGATCAGGACCCGGTCGCCCTTCTTGACGCCCAGTTCCTGGTAGATGGCCGCCATGCGCATGACTTCGGTGCGCAGCTCCGAGAAGGAGTAGATCTTCTCCTCGTCGGTCTCGGTGGAGATGTACACCAAGGCCTTGCCGTTGGGGTTGGACTCGGCATGCCGGTCAACCGCGTTGTAGCAGAGGTTGGTCTCGCCGCCGACAAACCATTTGACGAAAGGCGGCTTGGAAAAATCGTAAACCTGCTCCGGTGCTTTGTTCCAGTGGATCAGTTGCGCCTGCTCTCCCCAGAAGCCATTACGGTCTTCGACGGAGCGCTTGTGAAATTCCTTGTATGAAGCCATGGGTTCCTCTCCCTTTTTCGAATAGTCAAACCACTGCGTTGGATGGCGATGCGTCGTTGCGCCCGCCTAGTTATTCGCCTTTGGGTGCTGCACTTACCAGACCGGTTCCTGCAACGCGCGCGAGGGTGGCAAGCGGCAGACCGGAAGGGAATTCGGATTCTATCAACTCCAGCAACGGCAAGAGTGTCCGTATGGCATCGGGAAGCTGCTTACGTAGGCGTGGGTCGAGGCCTGCGGTACGCAGCTGCAAGAGATACTGGTCGATACTGACAGGCGTGCTCACCGGAGCACTCACCATTTCGGCGGTGACTTCGCCGCTCTCACCCATCACCTTGTTGCCGCCCGCCGCCCTGCCCATGGCAATGCGCTGAACCGCAGTACCAATCAGGTGGCTGACAGTCTGGATCCTGCCAGGTTCAGCCGCGGCCAGACCGATGGTGATCTGGATACGGATGCGCTCCTCGCGGTAGGTCATCACGATATGGTCGATGGCCGCGCGCAAACGCATGGCAAAGGCGCAGGCCCCATCCATGTTGGTGGCAGGCGAAACGATCACAAAACGGGCCGGCGCCAGTTCAGCCACCGTGTCCTCCTGGCGCAGTTTGGTAGCCAGGATCTTGGACAGTTTGCGATTGACCAACTGTGCCACATGCGCCCCATACCGAGCGATCAGGCTGTCAAACTGATCAATCTCGATGACCATCACCGAGAGATCACCGTGGCGCCGTTGGGCCAGGGAGAGCTCCTGGGCGGCGTGATGGTGGAGATAGGAGGGAGTCGCCAACCCGGAAGCGGGATCCGTGGCACTCGCGGTGGCAAGGGCTGCCCTGCTCTCTTCCAGATCCCGCTGGGTTCGCGCAAGCTGGGTCAAGGCCTCAAGGCGGGCCAAAAGCTCAACGTTTCCGATGCTCTTGGAAATGAAGTCCGTGGCCCCGGCACTCTTCGCCTTGACGCGGACGTCCGGCTCGTCGTCGCCGGAGATGACTACCACGGGAAGGGTGTTGATGCGCGAGATGCGGCTTTTACGGATACGCTCGAGCAAACCATATCCATCCAGGCGAGGCATGCCGATATCGGTAATCACCGCCTGGATGGTGGGGTCCACCATTAGCGTCTGCCAGCCGGCCTCACCATCAGCCTCTTCCCGAACTTCGAAGCGGTCGCGCACATGTCGAATGATGGATGCACGCACCATCCGTGAATCATCGATGATCAGCACCCTTGGCAGGGTCTGATCGCTTTGGTCGGTCATGCTCAACTCGCCTCGAAGGAACTTCAGCCCTTAACGGCAATCACCGTTCGTCCCTTGACCCGACCGGCGATGAAGTCGTCGAACACCCCCGGCAATTCGGAAAAAGGCACGGTACGGGTCATCTGCGTGAGGTGACGAGGTTTGAGATCGGTGGCAAGACGCTCCCAAACCCGGGTGCGCGTCGGAAAACCCATATAGCCGGAATCAATCCCAAGCAAACTGACACCGCGCAGGATGAACGGGAAAACGGTGGTCGGCAGACTGATGCTTTGGGCGTTACCGATACTGGCCACTGTACCGGCCTGTTTCATCGTCGAAAGCACCCAGGCAAGGATGTCTCCACCCACATTGTCCACTGCACCAGCCCACAGGCCCGCATCCAGAGGCCGTGTCTTTGCAGGATCGATGGTATCCCGCAAGCGAATCTCGGCAGCGCCAAGACTTTTCAGATAAGACTCTTCCTGGGGTTTCCCGGTCAGTGCCACCACGTGGTAGCCAAGCCCCGCCAGCATGTCGATGGCGAGTCCACCGACCCCGCCGCTGGCACCGGTGACGATCACCGGCCCATTTCCGGGACAGAGGCCGTTGTCTTCCATGCGGACAACACCCAGCGCTGCGGTGAACCCCGCCGTGCCGAGGGCCATCGCATCAAAAAGGGAAAGGCCGCCAGGCAGGGGTACGACCCAGCCCGCAGGGATCCGCGCATACTCGGCATAGCCTCCGTGATGTGCCACACCGATATCGAAACTGGTGGCGATGACTTCATCACCCGCCTTGAAGCGGGGGTCGGCACTTTCCACCACCGTACCCGAAAGATCGATGCCCCCAACACAGGGAAAGCGTCGAATGATCTTGCCGGCTCCCGTCGCTGCCAGCGCGTCCTTGTAATTCACACTTGAATAGGCCACCTTGATAAGAACCTCTCCGGCATCGAGAGCATCGACGGACAATGTCTCCATGGCGGAAGAAACCTTGCGGTTTTCATCCTGGCGAATCACAAAAGCCTTGAAGGGGGCAACGACGCTGGACATGCTTTTCTCCTCTTGATTAGGCGCCAGGGCGGCGCTCTGTTGTTTGTCGGCCGATTATAGCCCCGGCACCAGCAAGCGGCCCGCGCCCGTGACGCGGCGCGACGCCTCAATCCCGTGGCATCGCTGCCGTAAATGAAGTCATCGCCCGCTGGAACAGAATCATGGCCCTGCTTACACAAGCCTTCGACTCCATTGACGCTTACGTCGCCTTTTTCGGCAACGAACCCATCCCCGTACTCAAACATACGGTCAAGGAACTCCAGACGATGCGGGAACAGGAGGAAAGCATCAACGGACGTACCGTCGCAGCGCTGGTGTTGAGTGATCCGATGATGACCCTGAAGGTTCTGATCCACATGGAAGCCCACCGCAAGGCCCGCCAGAACCACGATATCACCACCATCGAGCGGGCCATCATGATGATGGGGATCTCCCCCTTTCTGCGCGAATTCTCCGATCTACCTACGCTGGAGAAGCAGATTGAGGCCCATCCGAGGGCCCTTGTCGGCGTCCTTAAGGTCATTGCCCGAGCACGGCGTGCAGCGCGTTATGCTCGGGACTGGGCAATACTCCGACATGATCTGGATGTGGACGAAATCACCGTTGCAGCCCTATTGGTCGAGGTCATCGAGATACTTTGCTGGAGCTTCGCCCCCAGCCTTACCCTTCAGGTCTACGAAACCCAGCGCCTTGATCGAAACCTGCGCTCAAGTGTCGCCCAGCGGGCAGTATTCAATTTCTCTGCACGGGAACTGCAACTTGCGCTGGTACGCCAATGGCATCTTCCCGAGCTGCTGATCACAATGATGGACGAGCGGCAGATTCACAATCCCCGCGTCCGAACAGTGCAACTGGCCAACAGTCTGGCGCGACACACCGCCCAGGGATGGGATAACGCGGCGATTCCCGACGATCTCGCCGCCATTGAGGCCCTCCTCCACATTGGTCGGGAGAGCCTGCTTCATCGTCTTTCAGTACCCCATGAAGCCATGGAATATCTTCTCCAGGCCGGCGGACGACCGGAAGGTGCGCTTCCGCCCGTCGTCTGAAGCCTTGCCTATTTACCGCCAGCCCTCGACTCCAATTCCTCCCAGCGCTGCATTGCGCGCTCAATCTCGGCCGCGAGAGACTGCAAGCGGCTATTCAATGCGGGAAGCTCATCGGCACTATCCCGATAGGTCGCGGGATCATTCAGACGCGCCTGGATTCGCTCCTGCTCGGTCTCCAGCCCTGCAATGCAATCGGGCAGGCCTTCCAGTTCCCGCTGTTCCTTCCAGCTGAGCTTGACGGGCTTTGCAGCCCCCCCGACAGGAGCGACGCTCTCCACTTTCACCTGCGATGCCTTGGGCACAACGGTGCTTCCGACCACCGCGCCGGCTTTACGCGCCCTTAGCCAGTCATCGTAGCCCCCGGCATATTCCTTCCAGCGCCCGTCCCCCTCGGCTGCAATCACCTGGGTAACCACATTGTCGAGAAACGCCCGATCATGACTGACCAGAAACACGGTTCCGTCATACTGCGCCAGCAGATCCTCCAGCAGGTCAAGCGTCTCGATGTCCAAATCATTGGTCGGCTCGTCGAGGACAAGCACGTTCGCCGGCCGGGCAAACAGCCGCGCCAGCAGAAGTCGATTACGCTCCCCACCGGACAACGACTTGACCGGCGAGCGCGCCCGCTGTGGAGAAAAAAGGAAATCCCCCAGATAGCCGATGATGTGCGTACGGTGTCCGGCAATCTCCACGTAATCCGATCCCGGGCTGATGACTTCCGTCAATGGGGCTTCAGGGTCCAACTGGGCTCGCAGCTGATCAAAGTAGGCGACCGTCTGGCGGGTACCGCGACGGATGCGCCCTTCGTCAGGCTCCAGCTCACCCAGGATCAGCTTGAGCAGGGTCGTCTTGCCCGCACCATTCGGACCGATCAAGCCTATGCGGTCGCCACGCAGAATGCGGGTGGAGAAATCGCGCACGATCGGGCGGGCACCAAAGGACTTTCCCACCTGCTCCAGCTCGGCCACCATCTGCCCGCTTCCCTCACCCCGGTCCAAAGCCAGCTTGACATTGCCAAAGCGATCGCGGCGTGCACTGCGTTCCCGACGCAGAGCCTCGAGACGCCGTACCCGTCCCTCATTGCGCGTGCGTCGCGCTTCCACACCTTTGCGGATCCAGACTTCTTCCTGGGCAAGCAGCTTGTCAAACCGGGCATTGGCCTTTTCCTCGGCCTCCAGCTGTTCGGCCTTGCGCGTCAGGTACTCCGAGAATCGTCCGGGGAAGCTGGTCAGCGCACCGCGATCAAGCTCCACGATGCGCGTCGCCACGTTGTCTAGAAAAACCCTGTCATGGGTGATCACCACCACCGCACCCGGAAAATCGCGAATCAGCTCTTCCAGCCACAGGATGCCGTCAATATCCAGGTGGTTTGTCGGCTCATCAAGCAACAGCATCTCGGGCTCGCCCACCAACGCGCGTGCCAGTGCAACGCGCTTTATCCCGCCACCGGAAAGGCTGCCCACCTCCGCTTCACCCGATAGACGCAATTGGGCCAGAACCTGCTCAACCCGCTGTTCAAGACGCCAGGCCTGGGCATCCTCAACACGGTGCTGCACTTCTTCCAGGCGCGCGAGCGCCGCGGCGCTGCCGTCTTCGGCGACTGCCAGCATCGCAGCGTGGTAGTCCACAAGCAGCCTCGCCACATCGCCAAGACCGTCGGCCACGGTTTCAAAGACACTCCGCGCCAAAGGGAAATCAGCCTCCTGCGGCACATAAGCCACCCGAGCCCCGGGCTGGCGCCACAAACGCCCGTCATCCAGCAAGGCCTGGCCCGCCAGCGCTTTCAACAAACTGGATTTTCCGCTGCCGTTTCGACCGATCAGGGCCACACGCTCTCCCGGATCAAGCTGAAACGCCGCTTTGTCGAGCAGGGCTACGTGTCCAAAGGCAAGGCAGGCATCGTCGAGGGTGATGAGAGGCATGGGCGGTATCAGGCAGAGCGGAAAGCACGCGATTCTACTCCGCCCCACCACCGCCTCTGAAGCCACGGTTCAGAGCGCGCCGGTAAATGGCGAGATTTCAGGAGACGCCAGAAAAAGGGACACGCGGCACATCAAATTGCGACAGCACCCATGGCTCGACTGGCAAAGGGTTCACGAATGACTTGACTTGGTGAGAGCACATCTGTCTAATACGAATTGTTCTCATTACTCTTAGCATTGACGTGAACAACCCCCCTTCCCCTGTGAGTCCATTGAGGCGCGACCCGGACCCTGTGCAAAATCAGGAGCGTGTCGAGACTCCGATCTGCAGCAAGGATTTGTTCAACAACCGGACCTGCGTGTACATTGAGCACGAAGGCATGCTTTATGCTCTTCGGACCACACGCGCGGGAAAATTGATTTTGACAAAGTGACAGACATGGCCAAAACCCGGATCTGCAAGGGCCCGACGGGGCACGCCGGCGACCGTTTGTTCATCGTTGTTTGAAGGAAACACGACAATGTACGTTTGTGTCTGCCGAGCTGTCACCGAAAAGCACATCGAATCTGCGGTCAGCGCAGGCGCCCGGCGTCTGCGTGATCTACGCACACAGTTGGGCGTTACCGAAGAATGCGGACGCTGCGCGAAGTGTGCGAAGCAGTGCCTGGATGACGCAGTCGGGCAGCAGTGCTCCTCCGATACCCACCCCACCTGTGGCCCGGTTTCATTCCGTCTTCAGGAAGCTGCCTGAAACAAGCACGCTCGGTTCGGATTGCCTCAGTTCGGGTTGCTATTAGGAAGAGGCAGGAGCGATCAGTCAGTTCGTCCAGGCGATCCCTTCCCAAGCAAACCGCAGGCCGGTTTGCACTGGGCGGTTTGAGCACTTGAGGTCATGAGAGCTTGACCTGCCACTGTCGACCAAGCTCTTCAGATCCGCATCAGCCTCCCCTCGGCAAGGGTTTCGCACGCGGCGCGGCGCTTGAGGATGGCATCATTCGCTCACGCTCATGCGCTTACACCTTGCTTCATTCGCTGCGATCGAGCGGGGGCGAGAGCGACCCCGAAGAAGAGCGCCCATGCTGGGCTCAGCACAAACAAAAGCCCTTCCTCTTGAAGAGGAAGGGCTCGCACACCATCGACACCCGCCATCGCGGGGATGACAATCAACGATCAGCGGTCAGCTGGGCAATGAACGCTGCTTCCTTCTCAGCCGGAAAGGCATGCTCAGCCAGTACGCGCTGCACTGCACGGGGATCACTGCCCTTGCCTTCAACCGTAAACTCGATACCGATCGTGCGGCCGTTTGCGGCAAGGGTCATGAAGGCACTGCGCCAGCGCTGGGATTCGGCCAGGCGCTCCCGAACTTCGACTTCATTGCGGATCACGACGCCCGCTGCCTTGAGTGAATCCAGAAACTCTGCGTAGGACTCGTTGCAATAACTGCCCATCGACTTCTCCTGTTAAAACCGGCGATTTCGCGCCTGTGTGCCCTTAACGCCTAGCTCAACCGGCGGGATGACACGATTTCAAACTTTTTTTGAATCCGCACAGTACGAAAGACATGATCCGCTCCGTTAAGAACGGATGTGTCCAGTAACGGAACAGGGAAGCGCTTCTTGAATGACTTGCGCGGCGCGGCTCAGTCCGAGAGGTGGCCGAGGATGGGATTGAGCATGGCCTCACCGAGCCGCTTGCTGCGCTCGCCGTTCCAGCCAACGATCCCGTCGGGTAAGTTGGCGTTGTCTTTGAACGGCATTTCAAGGGTCAAGGATACGCAGCCGAAGCGATAGGCCACCCACTTGGAGGCAAGGGTCAGCAGCTCATCCCGGAACCGGCCGGCAAGATAGCCGTGTTCAGTCTGAAAATCCGGGCTTGCCGATCGGAAGGCCTCGACGAATCGAGACTGCCGTAGCCGCTGCGCATCGGAAAAGCCGGGCACCTCCTCGGCGGTCGAAAAGAACACGTAGGGAAGCGCCTCGTCGCCATGAATGTCGAGAAATAGCTCGACCCCGGTTTCTTCCATGGCCTGTCGTACCAAGAGCACCTCCGGGCTGCGTTCGGGACTGGGAGCATTCCATTCGCGGTTGAGGTTGGCACCGGAAGCATTGGTGCGCAGATTGCCGCGACTCGCACCATCCGGGTTCATGTTGGGAACGACATAAAGCACAGCCTTTTCGCGGATGCGCCGAGCCACCGGGTCCGTACCATCGAGCAGACGCTCGAGGAGCCCTTCGACGAACCACTCTGCCATGCTCTCCCCCGGGTGCTGGCGGGCAATGATCCAGACCGGCAGCTTGTCCGGCGCAGGGCGGCCAACGGTGACGAGATCGAGATCACGCCCCTCCACCGTTGCGCCCAGATTGCTCACCGATGCGAAAGGAGACATCTCCACGCGCCCCAGCAGATCCAGGTGACGCTCCTGGGAATAGGGTTCGAAATACGCGAAGTAGATGCTGTTGCGCTCGGGCGTATGTTCAACAATCAGCTGGCCGTTGTCGTAGCGGGTGGCGCGGATTCGGAACCAGTTGCGGCGATCATACGAGGCCATGCAGCGATAATCGGGCCAACCGTCAGGATAAGCCGCCGCGGCCGCGTTTTCGAAGACAAGGCGCACGGCCTGGCCGGCTGCGCCATGAAGCCGGAAATGGAACCACTGGCGAAACGGCGCCTCTCCGGCGACACCCTGGTCGGCCCGTAGACGCAGGCGAATGTCGTCAGGCCGCTCCAGGGAAAGCACCTCAATGGCGCCGGAATCGAAATTACTGCTGATACGAAGTTTCATGATTGAGTCATCTCAGACGACGAACTGGTTCAGGGCGTGGAGAGCAAGGCCGATCAGCCCTCCGACAAAGGTTCCGTTAAGGCGGATGAACTGAAGGTCACGACCGACGCTGACCTCGATCTCCCGCACCAGGTCCTCGTCATTCCATGCCTTCACTGTCGATGCAATGTGCCCGGCCAAACCGTCGCGGAGTTCCGGCGCCAGCGCTTCCACCGTGCGCGCCAGGTGCTCATTGAACGACTCGCGGAGCATTACGTTGTCGGCAAAACTGGCGCCCAGGGCAACGATGGCAGATGCCAGACGTCTCCGCAGACGGGAGTCGGCGCGCTGCATGTCGCGGCTCATCCAAGCCCGCACGTCGTCCCACAAATCCCTGAGATATACGCCCACCGCGGGATGAGCCAGAAACTCTCGCTTGGCGCGATCCACCCGGGCGCGAAATGCATCATCGTGGGCAAGGCGCCCTATGTAAGCAGCAATCAACTCGTCAAAGGCCTGGCGACGGGGATGGGTGGGGTCCTGGGCGATCTCCTGAAGCAAGCCATGTACGCCGGAGAGGATGCCGGCCGACACCCGCTCCCCCAACTCTGTCGGGTTGATCCCGACCAAGCCCAGCGTAGCGACAACCTTCGGATACTCCCGCCCCGCCACGTCCACAATCATGCCGGCAAAACCCTGGCGCACCTCAGGCTCGTCAAGCCACTGGGATACTCTCCGCAGACCTTCGTCGAGCAGGGCCTGGTGGCGCCCGTGTTCTGTCATCGCGTCCAGCAGGCGCCCCAATCCATCCGCGATGTCGAGGCCGCTGGCGCGCCGCCGAATCGCGTGGAGAAACAGCCTGCGCACCCGCGGATCGTCCATGAAATCCACCGATTGAGCGAATACAACCAACAGCCGCCCGGCCAGCAGATCGGCGTTGAGCGGTTGACGCAACCACGCTGCCAAACGGTCCGCAGGCGCCGCAGCACGCAGCCGGGCCACCAGGGACGCGGTGTCCAGGAAACGTTCGCGAATGAACTCAGCCAGGTTTTCAGCGAGGCGCGCCTTGTTACGCGGCAAAATCGCCGTATGCGGAATGGGGAGCCCGAGAGGGTGACGAAACAGCGCAACCACCGCGAACCAGTCAGCCAGCGCACCAATCAGCGCCGCCTCGGCAAAGGCGCCGATCCAGCTCCAGCCCTGGCTGCGGGCCAGCACGAGAAGTACTGCCACGGCCACCAGCGCGGAGGTGGCCGTCGCCTTCATACGGGCGAGACCGCGCATCTTGTCGGGAGCTGCCACGGGGGATCGGCCTTAAACCTGGCGTCGCCGGAACACCCAGCGCTCGTCATCCGACGCATCAGCGGCAAAGGCGTAGCCATCTGCCGAGAACATCTTGATCTGCTCGACTTCCTGAATCCGTCCGGTGATGGCATAGCGGGCCATCATTCCGCGGGCGCGCTTGGCGTGGAAGCTGATGATCTTGTAGCGCCCCCCCTTCCAGTCCTCAAAGGCAATGTTGAGCAGGCGCCCCTTGAGACAAGCTGTTTTGACCGACTTGAAGTATTCCTCGGAGGCGAGGTTGACGAGCACCGCCTCGCGCCCGGCATCGATCTCGGAAGCCAACAGGCGATTGAGGGCATCCGTCTGGGTCATGCCCCAGAATGCGTAGAGATCCTTGCCTCGCGGATTGGCGAAGCGGGTTCCCATCTCCAGGCGGTAAGGCTGCATCAGATCAAGGGGCTTGAGCAGACCGTACAGGCCCGACAGGATGCGCAGGTGTTGCTGGGCGTACTCGAGGTCAGCCTCGGAAAACGCCCGCGCCTTGAGACCATCATAAACATCGCCGTTGAAAGCGAGCACGGCCGGACGGGCGTTCTCGGGTGTGAATGGCTGAGACCATCCAGCGTAGCGCGCCACATTGAGCGCCGCCAGCGAATCGGAAAGATCCATCAGGCGCGCCACTTCAGCTGGGGAAAGTGCCCGCAGACCTTCAATCAGGCAGGCGGCCTCGTCCAGATAGTCGGGTGCAGTGAAACGGGAGGTGTTAAGGGGCGATTCGTAGTCGAGGGCCTTGGCCGGGGACAACACGAAGATCATTGCGGTAGTCCGGTTAGTCGCACGTGGGCGAATCTTATCAAACCGGGGTGGAGCTTTCCGGCAGTGGTTCGAGATGGGTGCTCACCTCAAGGCCGGGAATGGCTTGCTCAAGGGCCATCTCGATCTCGTCGAGGAGCGCGTGACCCTCCATGACGGACCAATCCCCGGGCACCAGGACCACGACCTGAAGGAAGGAGGAGCGCCCCGCGCGGCGTGTCCGCAGCGCCCGATAAGCCACCCCCCGAGGCAGATATCCGTCAAGCACCGCCTGGGCTCGCGCCACACTGGATGCATCAAGACTGCGGTCCATCAGGCCATCCACGGACTCCCGGAGAAGCCCCCACCCTTCCCACGAAATATGCAGGCCTACAGCGATCGCAATCAGCGGATCGATGCGAAGCCAACCGGTCCACGCGACCAGGGCGACTCCGGCGATGACGCCGCAGGAGGTCCAGACATCCGTCATCAGATGGCGCGAATCGGCACGCAGTGCAATGGAACTGAAGCGTTCCCCCGCCCGGCCGAGCACCCGTGCGACGGTGAAATTGATCGCCGTCGCCGCGGCCGACCAGAGCAGCCCCCATCCGACGGCGTCGATCTGACGCGGGACAAAAAAACGCTCCACCGCCGTCCACACAATGGTCGCCGCCGCGGCAAGAATCAGCAGGCCTTCAAAGCCGCTCGAGAAGTACTCCGCCTTGCCGTGACCATAGGGGTGCTTTCCGTCAGGTGGATCGCGAGTAACCAGGATCATCCACAAGGCAAAGCCGGCGCCTGCCAGATTCACCAGGGACTCCAGCGCGTCCGACAACAGCCCGACTGAACCGGTGACTGACCACGCAACAGTCTTCAGCGCGATGGTTGCCAGCGCTGCGCCAATCGACAGCCAGGCATAGTGATGCCGTTCGAGCCCGGACACGGAGCCGCCTCAGCCGCGCTCGACGTCGGTGACGCCCTTGACCTCCCGGATCAGAGTCAAGGCCCGCTGAATCTGTTGTACACCCTGCACCTCGAGGGTGAAGCGCATACGTGCGGCACCCTTGCGGCTCAGGGTATTGACCGCGATCACGTTGAGCTTTTCCCGGGACAGCACTTCGGAAATATCCCGCAGCAGCCCCTGCCGATCCATGGCATTCACGACCACATCCACCGGGAAGACGGCATCCTTGGGTGAGCCCACCCCGCCCCACTGGGCACTGATCAGGCGCTCGGGATTGGCGCGCACGAGCTGTTGAAAATCCCGGCATTCAACCCGGTGGATCGAAACCCCACGACCCCGGGTAACGTACCCCTGGATGGCATCCGGTGGCGCGGGCTTGCAGCACCGCCCCAGGGATGTCATGAGTTTGCCTACGCCCACGATGAGAATGGTGTCGCCGGCATCGCCGGAATGACTCTGCCCAATAATGACTTCCGGCGTCTCCGACGGTACGTCGATTGCGTCGGCGCCACGCAGGGCCACCTGGATCGCCCGGGGGCCGACCTCTCCCCTTCCTGCCGCGATGAAAAGAGCATCAGGCCCTTTGAAGCCAAGGCGCGTGGCGAGATCCTCGAGATTCACCTGACCATGCCCTTCGCGCTGGATCTCGCGGGTGAGCACGCTGCGCCCGCGCACCAGCAGTTCTTCCTCTTCAAGCGCGCTGAAATACTGCTTGATCTTCTGCCGGGCACGGGGTGTGGCCACGTAGTTCTGCTGGGCGTTGAGCCAGTCACGGGAGGGCCCCCCCTCCTTGGTGGACATGATCTCCACCGTCTGACCGCTCTCCAGCGGCGTATTGAGGGTGACCAGCTGGCCGTTCACCTTGGCACCCCGACAGCGATGACCAAGATCGGTGTGCACTCGATACGCAAAATCGATGGGCGTCGCCCCGCGGGGCAGGTCGATTACCCGGCCCTGGGGCGTCAGGACGTAGATGGTATCGTCGAGGGAAGCGCGTTTGAACTGCTCCAGCCAATCGGCCGAATCGGTCACCTCGTCCCGCCAGGACAGCAGGCTGCGCAACAGGGCGATCTTCTCATCGTAATCGCCGCTCGAAGGCCCGCTCCCCTCCTTGTAACGCCAGTGGGCAGCCACGCCCAGTTCGGCATGCTTGTGCATCTCGTGGGTGCGAATCTGCACCTCCAGCGCCCGACCGTCACCGGCATAGACGGCGGTGTGCAAGGATTGGTAATTGTTGCCCTTGGGCATCGAGATGTAGTCGTCGAACTCCTTCGGGATCGGAGTCCAGATCTGGTGCACGATGCCCAGCACCGCGTAACAGTCCTTCACCTCGTCCACCAGGACACGCAGAGCACGCACATCGAAGATCTGCGAGAAATCCAGGCGCTTGGCCCTCATCTTGTTGTAGATGCTGTAGATGTGCTTGGGCCGGCCATAGACTTCGGCGGTGACGCCGATGGCCTGCACCTCACGCTTCAAGCGGTTCACTGCATCAACGATGAACTGTTCCCGCTCGATCCGGCGCTCGTCGAGCATACGAGCTATGCGCTTGTAGGTCTCGGGCTCAAGGAAACGGAAGGAGAGATCTTCAAGCTCCCATTTGAGCTGCCAGATCCCCAGGCGGTTGGCCAGCGGCGCGTAGATGTCGAGGCTCTCCCTCGCAATGGACTCGCGGGTACGCCCCGGATGGTCGGTGAAGTAGCGCAGGGTCTGGGTGCGTGACGCCACGCGCAGGAGCACTACACGGATGTCCTCGACCATGGCCAGCAGCATCTTACGCAGCACTTCGCTCTGGGCACGGATCTCGGGAGCGCTGGCGGTGGTGGTCATGCGGGTGATCACGCGCAGCCCATTGAGACGCCGCAGGCCATCCACCAGGCGGGCCACGCCATCCCCATAGCGGGTGGCGATTTCCTCATTGGGATGATCGAGTACATCACCCACTGCAAAACAGAGGGCACCAATCCTCGTGTCGGCGTCGAGGCGCAGCGATGCCGCAATCAAGGCAGTGCCCAATGCATGCTGCCAAACCTGCTCTTGCGTACCGAGGGTACGATTGTCGTAGATGGGTTGAACCCAGGCGAGCGCGTCCCGGACGCGGCCGGCGTCGTCGGGGGACAAGCCCTCGCACAGCAATTCGTCCGCTGACAGCGCGGACACGGACTGGGAAATCGAATGAGTTACGGCAACCATGGCTGGCATTATCCTATAGGCCGGGCAGGGAAAGTTTGATCTTGATCGCCAAGCCGGTACAGCCATACATTTCCGCGTACTCGACACTCACCACCCCTGCCTGACGCCCATGTTTTCCGCTTTCCGCCGCTGGCGTCGCCAACGCTCCGCCGACCGTAAGGCGGTACCCCCTGAACAGTGGGATGCGGTTGAACGCAGCCTGCCGTTTCTCGACTTCCTTCCCCCGGAAGATCGACCACGCTTGCGCCGCATGGCCCTGGAGTTCCTCGCCGACAAGCAGGTACACGGGGCCGAGGGGGTTCTCATCACCGACACCCTCCTCCTGTCCATCGCCCTTCAGGCCTGCCTGCCGATCCTGAACATCGGGCTCGACGCCTACGCCGACTGGGTCGGCATCATCGTCTACCCCGGTGACTTCGTGATTCCCCGGCAATTTGCCGACGAGGATGGCGTTGTTCATGAGTACGAGGACGAAGTACTCGGCGAAGCCTGGGAGGGCGGACCGGTATTGCTATCCTGGTTTGAAGGCGAAAACCCCTTTGACGGAATCAACGTCGTCATCCACGAATTCGCCCACAAGCTCGACATGGGCAACGGAGAGGTGGACGGCTACCCAAGCCTGCCTGCTCACCTTTCCGCAAGCGACTGGGCCCGGGCCTTCCAGCCCGCATTTGACGATTTCTGCGCCCGCGTCGACCGCGGCGAAGACACTGCCCTCGATCCCTACGCGGCGGAAAATCCGGGAGAGTTCTTTGCAGTCCTGAGCGAAGCCTTCTTCGAAACCCCCTGCCTTCTCAAATCCGAATATCCGGCCGTTTACCAGCAGCTTTCCCGTTACTTCGGACAAGACCCGGCCGAACGCGAAGCTCAATTCTCCCGCTCCACCCGCCCTCCGCCCCCAAGCCTTCTTTGATTTGCCCGGCGGCGCTGTCTACAGTGCTTAGGCCGTTCCGGCATTCATGGACAGAAAGTGGAGAGCAATTCATGGCTATCACCTGGATTCTTGTCGCAAACGCGAGCCTTGCCCGTCTGTACGCCAACCTCGGCCCTAAAAAGGGCCTGCAGCTTGTAAAGGAGATCGTTCACCCCGAGAGCCGCATGAAAAATGCCGACCTGGCCTCCGACAGGGCCGGCAAGATGCAGGCCGCAGGCAGTGGCCATGGCGCGCGGGAGCAACCCAGCCCTCCAAAACTCAACGCGGCCCGCGCCTTTGCACAGATGCTGGCCAAAGAGCTCTACATGGGACGCAGCCGCAACAAGTTCGGGCGCGCCATCCTGGTTGCGCCTCCAGCCTTCATGGGCATGCTCAACGCCACCCTCGACCGACCGACCGCCCAGTTGGTTACTGATCGATTGGAAAAGGACTACACCAAATCGCGGGAGCCCGATCTTTGCGGGCACCTGGAAAACTGCCTTTTCGTTTGACCTCCCCGGGCGCACCCCGAGCAAATCTGCCGTGCTGACGGCATCGATACGCCTCGGGGCACGCCGCCCTTGCAGGCAGCTGTGACCCCCTTCGCATCTGCCTGCTCTTTTGCCGCAACCCATCCTGCATCCGTGAGGAAGTGCCGTCTTGCCGGCGCGCGGCGCCTCTATTCTCGCCACCATTCCATCCCGATTGGTGTGCACCATGAAAACGACATCCCTGGCCGGCTTCACCCTTGCTCTCAGCGCCGCAGCCTTCACCCTGCCTGCCCATGCCGCCCAGCTGACCATCGACGGAGACTTTGCCGACTGGGGCATCGCCAACAATGGCACCGCTTCCGGATGGACGCCCAATAGCGGAATCCTGTTCACCGTGGAGGACCAGAGCAATGCCAACAACGGCTACCTCAGCCCCGGCTGGGGTGGCCAGGCCTACGATGCGGAAGCCCTGTACCTGACCTGGTACACCAAGATGGACGGGCAAACCTACCTTGCCCTCGGTTTGATCACCGGCCACGACCCCAACACCCCTACCAACGGCAGCAGCTATGGCCGCGGCGACTTCGCCATTGATTTTGGCCGAGACGGCAGCTTCGAATTCGGAGTGCTCACCGCCGACCGCAGTGGCACCCTGCGACAAGGAGATGTGGTGGGTACGACCAACGCCGACTGGGCTACTGGCCTGTGGAGCGCTCCAGGCGTTTACGACCCCGCCCACTCAAGCTACGTCACCAAGGTCAACACGGGCACCGACGTGGGCAATGCCAGCCTGGTCATTTCGAGCAACTTTGGCAACATGGGCACCCTGGGCGGCAACCATTGGTTCTACGAGCTGGAGATTCCCGTTTCAGTCTTCGGAAACCACTGGGTCGGCAATTCCCCGACCGAGAGCTTTGACGTGCAATGGACGATGCTTTGCGCCAACGACATCATCGTTGTCGATCCGGTGCCCGCCACGGTATCCGAACCCACATCCCTGGCCCTCGTCCTTGGCGCAGCGGGCATCGCTGGCCTTGCCCGCCGGCGGCGCGCCTGAGCAGCGGTCATGACGCCGGCCGTGCCGGCTTCGCCGCGCCAGACGGCTAGCTTCCGACCCGTACCATCAAGGCCACCGCCTGCGCGGCAATCCCCTCTCCACGGCCCGTGAACCCAAGCTTTTCGGTGGTTTTGCCCTTGACGTTGACCACCTCCGGCTCAATCCCCAAGTCGGCAGCAATGTTGGCAACCATGGCCGGGACGTGCGGCAGGATCCGCGGCGCCCGGGCGATCACGGTGGCATCCACGTTCACCGTCACCCAACCCGCTGCGCGCGCCGCCGCGGCCGCCTCGCGCAACAATACGCGGGAGTCCGCCCCCTCAAAGCGCGGGTCCGTATCCGGAAAGTGCCGCCCGATGTCGCCCAGGCCCGCAGCACCAAGCACCGCATCGGTGATCGTGTGGAGCAACACATCAGCATCGGAATGGCCGAGCAGCCCTTTGGAATAGGGAATCGTCACACCACCAATGATCAGGGGGCGTCCGGGGACCAGGGCATGGACATCAAAACCCTGCCCGATACGAAACGGAAGGTGCATCTTCAAGCCTCGCGGTGCTGGAGAATCCACTCGGCCAAGTGGAGATCAAGGGGAAAGGTGACTTTAAGGTTGGTAGGGTCGCCCCGCACCAGGCGCGGGCGCAAACCCATGGCCTCGATGGCACTGGCCTCATCGGTCACCTGCCGGGCCGTTTCAAGCGCCCGCTTGAGCATCACGTAGCGAAACATCTGCGGCGTCTGGGCCTGCCACAGGCCATCCCTCGGGACAGTCGCGGCAATGTGATGCGTACTGTCCTCGCGCTTCAAGGTGTCGGCCACCGGCACGGCGAGAATGCCCCCCACCTCATCGTGCATCAGCTCACGCACCAGCCCCTCTATGTGCCAGGGAGCAAGGCAAGGGCGGGCGGCGTCGTGCACGAGTACCCAGTCGCCCTCGGACGCCTCGTCGGCAATCGCCCGCAAGCCGTTGAGAACACTGTCGGCGCGGGACGCTCCGCCGCAGAACAACGGCACCAGACGGTCGCCGAACGAACGCCAATCGTGGCGATCCCATTCCTGATCGCCGACAGAAAGCACGACATAGACCCGGTCAATCACCGGTGAGTCGCACAACACGCCCAGCGTATGGCGAATCAAAGGCTGGCCAAGAAGGGGCAGATATTGTTTGGGTTGCTCACTGCGCATGCGGCTGCCGCTTCCGGCGGCAGGCACAATGGCAAAACAACGGGTCATCTGAGATCGCATCGCGCAATTCTACTCAATGTCCCCCGCTCTTCTGCCGCTGATTGAGTATCCCCGCCTCCGGAATGCACACGATGCTGTTTTCGCACCCCTTTGATCCACGCCAACTGGAAGCACTCGCCCTGGCCACCGCCATCGGGCTGCTCATGGGCCTGGAGCGAGAACGTCGCCCGGCCGCCCTGGCCGGCGTGCGCACCTTTGGCTTGACCGGACTGCTCGGCGCGATCGCCGCCCTGCTAACGGAACAACTGGCCACACCCGCCTTGCTGGTGGCGGGATTTGCCCTTGTCGCGCTGATGATCATCGCCGCCAATGCGCGCCAGCCCGAACCCAATGACCCAGGCACCACATCCGTGGTTGCCCTGCTCGTGTGCTACACCCTCGGCGCCATGGTGTGGCTGGGGCATGGCAGGCTGGCCGTCATGGCCGCGGTTGGATCAACCATGCTGCTTTACTTCAAGTCCGAACTTCGTGGCGTCGCCTCGCGTCTGACCCCCCAGGACTGGCGCTCCATCCTACAGTTCTCCGTGCTCTCGCTGATTGTCCTGCCCATCCTGCCCAATCGGGGTTTCGGACCCTACGAGGCGATCAACCCCCATCAAGTGTGGCTCATGATCGTGCTCGTCGCGGGCGTCAGCCTGGCCGGCTACATGGCCCTGCGGCTCGTCGGCGCGCGTTATGGGGCGCCCCTGCTTGGGCTGCTGGGCGGGTTGGTCTCCAGCACGGCGACGACAATGGTCTTCGCACGCCATGCCCGTGAAAACCCGGCCATGACATCCACCGCCGGCCTGGTGATCCTGCTCGCCAACCTGATCATGGTGCTGCGCATCATGGCGATCGCCGGCGCCCTTTCACCACCGGTAGTGCCCCTTCTGGCGGTTGGCGGCACCCTCGCCGTCGTTCTGGGGGCGATCATGCTGGCCCGCGACTGGCGGCAACTTGCAGGCAAGGATGCACTTCCGATCCCGGAAACCCGCAACCCGACGGAACTGCGCGCTGCCATCGGCTTCGGCCTGCTCTATGCAGGTGTGCTCCTGTGCGCGGCGTGGCTGTCGGACATTGCCGGACGCGAGGGCCTTTACCTCCTCGCCCTCACCTCCGGCCTCACCGATGTGGACGCCATCACCCTGTCAACCCTTCACCTGCTGGCGGTCGGCAAAGTGGACCTAGTGCCCGCGGCCGTGGCCATTCTGCTCGCCATGCTCGCCAACCTCACCTTCAAGACCGGTCTGGCCTTCACCCTCGGCGGTGCCGTGCTCGGGCGGCATGTGCTTGCCGGGATGCTTGCGGTGGGTGTCGGGTTGGGGGGCGGCATCGCATGGTTATTGCACACCTCCCTATAATGGAATCAAGGGGCCTGCCCCGACATCAACATAAGGATTGAAGCTGATATGGCTTACGCGTCTCAACGCCTGCCTGCGGTCGCCGGGCGGTTTTATCCGGCCGATCCCCACAGCCTCCACGCCCAAGTGGCGGGCTTCCTCTCGGCGGCCCTGCCGGGCGAACTCGTGGATGCCCCCAAGGCTCTGATCGTGCCTCACGCCGGCTACATCTACTCCGGCGCCGTCGCCGCCAGCGCTTACGTCGGACTCCGGGAACGCAGGGAGCTTATCCGCAGGGTACTCATTCTGTGCCCCACCCATCGGGTCGCCGTCCGGGGCATGGCCTTACCGGCTGCCCAGTCGTTCATCACGCCGCTTGGAGCAGTGGCGGTGGAACGCGACGCGTGGCTTCGAGCGAGGGAACTGCCAGGCGTCATTGTGGACGACCGCCCGCATGCTGAAGAACACGCCATCGAAGTTCAGCTGCCCTTTTTGCAGAGCACGCTCCATCACTTTCAGATCCTGCCCATTGCGGTCGGTCAGGTGGACGCCAAGCTGGTGGCCGCCCTGCTCGATACCCTGTGGGGCGGCCCTGAAACGCTGATCGTTGTCAGTTCCGACCTGTCCCACTATCACCCCTACCGACAGGCACAGTGCCGCGACAAGGCCACCATTGCCCAGATCCGTCAGCTCGACGCGACCCTGGACTGCGATCAAGCCTGCGGCGCGGCGGCAATCAACGGCCTGTTGCTGGCTGCCCGCCGTCACCAGCTTACCGCCCATGTACTCGACCTGCGCAACTCCGGCGATACGGCCGGCGACAGGGAAAGGGTCGTGGGCTACGCCTCCATTTCTTTCTCGGAAAGTAAAGATCATGCCCACCACTGAAGCGCTCGGAAAGGCCCTGCTGGCCCAGGCTCGCAACGCCATCGCTGGCGCCCTGGGGCTGCCCGTGGCGACGGCCGGCGACCATCCGCTGCTCAGCGAGCGCGGAGCGTGTTTTGTCACCCTGACCCTTGCAGGTGAGCTGCGCGGCTGTATCGGCAGCCTCAATGCGCACCGCTCCCTTGGTGAGGACGTGCGCGAGAATGCCATCGCCGCCGCACAGCGCGATCCCCGCTTTCCACCCCTGGATGCCGCAGAGTTCGCGCAGATCGAGATCGAAGTGTCCCTCCTCGAGGAACCCGAATTCATGGAGTTCCATGACGAGGCGGACGCGCTTGCTCAACTTGTGCCTGGGCAGGACGGTGTGATCTTCTTCAACGGCTGCCAGAAAGCCACCTTCCTGCCCCAGGTGTGGGAGCAGCTGCCCGACCGCCGCAGTTTCATGGCAGCGCTCAAGCAAAAGGCCCGTCTCCCTGCCGATTTCTGGGGCCCTAACGTCATGCTTGCGCGTTACCGTGTTCACAAATGGAAGGAAAACTGCCGCGGAGGCTGAGCACATGGCCCTCCATCCCGCACGCTATTGGCATCGCCTCGATGACGGCCGCCTCCAATGCGACCTGTGTCCGAGGGATTGCCGCCTGCACGACGGTCAGCGCGGTGCCTGCTTTGTACGCCAGCAGGTGGACGGGCAAATGATGCTCACCACCTATGGCCGCAGTTCAGGCTTCTGCATCGACCCTATTGAAAAGAAGCCCCTCAACCATTTCCATCCGGGCACCAGCGTGCTGTCTTTCGGCACGGCAGGTTGCAATCTGGCCTGCAAATTTTGCCAAAACTGGGACATCTCCAAGAGCCGCGACATGGACCGCCTCATGGACTCGGCCTCCCCCACCGACATCGCCAATGCGGCCATGGGGCATGGCTGCCGGAGCGTCGCCTTCACCTACAACGATCCCGTGATTTTTGCAGAGTACGCCATCGACACCGCCAAAGCGTGTCGGGAGCGCGGTATTGCCAGCGTGGCGGTCACGGCCGGCTACATGCATGCCGAACCGCGTCGGGATTTTTATGCCCACATGGATGCGGCCAACGTGGATCTGAAAGCCTTCACCGAAGACTTTTACCTGCACCAGACCGGCGCCCATCTTGCCCCCGTCCTTGACACATTGCTCTATCTCCGCCACGAAACGACAGTGTGGCTGGAGATCACCACCCTGCTCATCCCGGGGCTCAATGACAGCGATCCGGAATTGACCGCACTGTCCCGCTGGGTGGCAAACGAACTCGGGCCGGATGTTCCGATCCACTTCACCGCCTTCCATCCGGACTACAAGCTCGACACCCTGCCGCCCACGCCACCGGCAACGCTGACACGGGCACGGCGGATCGCTCTGGACGCAGGGCTCAAGCATGTTTATACCGGCAACGTCCATGATGTCGATGGCGGCACGACCCGCTGCGCCGCCTGCGGCCTGGCGCTGATCGAACGAGACTGGCACCGTATTCTCGCCTACCGCCTCGATCCACAGGGCGCCTGCCCAGGCTGCGGCCAACACCTGGCAGGGCGCTTCGGATCAGGAGTCGGCACTTTTGGAGCACGCCGTGTCCCAGTGCACATCCAAACCTACTCATCGGGCGGGTCGTCTTGCTGATGCGCTCACGGCATGCCATCGTCGACCGCAGAGTACTGTCCGCCGCCCCGATCATGATGAAACTGCGCCATAGCGCCCTCAGCATTCCCGCCGGCCCCGTCTGGCTGGATGCCCTGCTGGCCCATTCCCCGGACGCCGCCGGACTGATCCTGATTGCCCAGAACGCCGTCGGTAATCACCGGGATTCCCGCGAGGCGCACTTTGCCCACCGGCTACAGGAAGCCGGCTTTGCCACCCTGCTGTTCGACCTGCTCACCCATTACGAAGAGTCGCGCGACCCGGACACTCGCTTCAATACGCCCTTGCTCGGACAACGCATACGCGCCATTTTCGAATGGCTGGGGCATCAACCCCCCTTCGCTGCACTGCCCGTGGGACTCGTGGCGAGCGGCACGGGCTGTGGTGCGGCAATCCGTGCCATTGCCCATCAACCGGATGTGGTGAGCGCCCTGATTTGCCGGGGTGGTCGGCCCGGGCTGGCGGGGATATCACCGCTTCGTCTCGTTCCCTGCCCTACCCGCCTGATCGTCGGCGCGCGAGATGACGGACTCCCCAACATCCGACAGGCCTACGATCTGATGACTTGCGCCAAGGACTGGCAAAGCATTGCCGGGACTGACGACTACTTCCGAGAGCCCGGCGCCCTGGACGACGCAGCGACGCTGAGCACGGAATGGTTTCACCGTCATCTGGTCCGGCCGGCGGCGGCCGCTGCAAGTTGATTCGCGCCTAGATCATTCCGCCAGGTTCATCTCCATTGCCTGGTGGGGCAGGCCAGCCTCTTCAAACTGCGGCCCCGTTGGAACAAAGCCGAATCGGGAATAAAACCCCTGTGCGTGAGTCTGGGCGTTGAGGGCAACAACCCGCATGCCACGGCGGCGCGCCTCCGCGACGAGAGCCCCAAGCAGGGCGGCGCCCACACCCGTTCCACGCCAAGGTTCCAGCACCGCCATCCTGCCAATATGTCCATCCGGCAGCAGTCGCCCCGTGCCCACGGCCTGCGCGCCGATCACCGCGAGCGCATGGCACGAAGCGGCATCGAACTCATCAAGTTCCATATCCGCCGGCACCCCTTGCTCATCGACGAAGACCTTGAAACGGATCGCCGACGCCTGCTCCGCCATCTCAGGCCACTCCCCCAGTACGACGCCTGGCGATGCCGCGCCCTTCATTCCTCGATCTCCACCACCGTGCCGGCCGGCACGAGATCAAACAATTCCGCCACATCCCGGTTGCGCATGCGCACACATCCGATGGAACGCGGCTCCCCCATGGGTTCGGTGTCGGGTGTCCCGTGGATGTAAATGTAGCGCTGCATGCTATCCACCGACCCGAGGCGGTTTCGGCCGGGCTCGGTGCCAGACAACCACAGGATGCGCGTCAGTATCCAGTCGCGTCCCGGGGTGCTGGCGGCAAGCGCCGGCGACCAGATTTCTCCGGTCGGCCTACGCCCCCGGAAGGCCGCCCCGAGAGGCGCCCCCGTGCCGATGCGGGCGCGGATGACATGGCGCCCTCGAGGCGTCTGATAGCTGCCTTTCTCCTCGCCCGGCCCCTTGCTCGCCGTCGATACGCGATAACGCCGCACACAGGCACCGTCATCGCCGAAAAGCCCGAGCGTTTGCGAGGAAATATCGATCCGAACATGCATCGCGCTCAACCTCCTGCAACCCGCTTGCGGCGGGATGCAAAAAAACCCGACAAAATCGCCCCGCATTCCTGCGCCAGGAGCCCTCCCTCTATCCGGGCGTGATGATTTAGGCGTGCTTCGGCAAAAAGATCGATTACGCTACCGGCAACCCCGGTTTTCGGGTCGAGGGCGCCGAATACGACCCGGCTGATGCGCGCGTGCATGATCGCACCGGCGCACATGAGACATGGCTCCAGGGTGACGTACAGCGTACAGTCAGGAAGGCGATAGTTTCCCAGCCGCACCGCGGCATCCCTCAGGGCCATCACTTCAGCATGGGATGTGGGATCGTGACGCAAGATGGGTTGATTGAAGCCTCGGCCGACGACAATACCGTCAGCCGAGACCACAAGGGCGCCGACGGGCACTTCGCCACAACGGCCGGCCTCATGGGCAAGCGCGATGGCCTCGCGCATGAAAAGGACGTCCTGATCAGGACTCGGAAGTGTCATGGTGATATACGTTTGATTGTTTCACAGGTTCTTCTAGGGATTTTAAAGCAGCATCGTGGAAAGACCCGGCACAACGAAAATGGACACGCCTCCAGCGAGGCTCGCCCGATGAGTTCCATGCGGGGGCTTGGTCCTGACCGTCAGTCGACGGAAACGCCCGCGCCACCAAGGTTCGCACCCGCCCTGCTGGTAACAGCGGTGTACACCTTTGTCGTCCTGATCACCGTATTCGGCGTGATGCAGGCAGGAAGCAACGACCTCCCCTCCCTATCGCTCCCGGGGCCGTGGCTCATCCTATTAATTGCGGCGTCGGCGATATTTGTATTCTTTGTCGTTCGGCGATCCACGCACAACGCGGCGCAGGCAAGCTCTGAAGCCGTCGAAGACGGCTACCGCAGCCTGTTCGACGCCTGCCCAAGCCCCCTTTGGGCTTACGACTCGGCAAACGGCGAAATTCTGGCCGCCAATGCCGCCGCCGCCAGGTTCTATGGCGTTACCACCAGCGCCATCCTGGCCTTACGCGCCGAGACTTTGCTCAGCCCCCTCCCCCGGGCCCCACATCACGCCCAGCTGTTCTCCCATCGTCTTGCAGATGGTCGTATCACGGAGCATCAGACACAAATCAGTGAGCATGGCTTTTGCGGTCGTAAAGGCTTCCTGGTGATGGTCCAGGAAACCGGCCTGGAGGATCAAACGGAACCACGATTTGCGGAAGCCCTCACCACTGTCCAACACGTTCTTTACCGCTTCAATCCTGCGCACGAATGTTACGACTACATCTCGACCAGGGCTGAGGACTGGCTGGACACGCCGATTGAAGTGTTGTGCTCACCGGGTGGCTGGCAGCACTTCGCTCGCCGCACCGCCACTGAAGATCTCGGTCGGGTGTGGGCCGCCATCGGCGAGGCGCTCAAGACACCGGGATACGAGCCCGTCGAGATCAATGTCGAATACCAGCTCGAATCGCGCTCAGGCCTGCGCTGGATAAACGACTCCATGACACTACTGCGCCACCCCGACGGAAGTCTGAAGGCCGTCGTCGGGGCTGCGTCCGATCAGACGGCCCAGCGAGCGACCCGGGAATATCTCCGGGTCACGCTCCGCAGCATCGGGGAGGCCGTGATCGCAACCGACGAGGAACGGCGGATCACCTTGATGAATCCGGTGGCAGAAGCACTCACCGGCTGGCCGGAAGACGCGGCGCGCGGCCTGCCCCTCGAAAAGGTATATCGGACGATCAGCGTGGCCCCCGAGACCGCGCGGCAGAATCATATCGAGGGCCAATGCAGAGGGGGGCTCGCCAATCACACCATGCTCATTGACCGTGAAGGTCGTCATCGCCCGATCGTCGACAGTGGCGCTCCCATCCAGATGGCCTCCCATCTCAAGCCCCTCGGGGTCGTGCTGGTCTTTCGCGACCAGACCGAGGAACGGCGCATTGCCAGCGCCGTTGCAGGTCAGCAGGAACGCTACCGTGCGCTTGTCGAAAATGCCCCCGTGGGGATCTTTCACTTTACGGCGGATCTGCTGGTCAGTTACTGCAACAGCCGCCTTGCGGACATCTTCAACTCCAGCCCCGAACAATTGGCGGGCATGGACCTGCACTCCCTGGGAGACGAGGCCATCCTGTCGGTACTCAAGGGCGCCCTGGAAGGTCGCCGGGGGGCATACGACGGCCCCTTCGTCTCGCCACCGTCCACCGACATGCAGATTCTATCGATCCGGGTCGCTCCGGAGTTCGACGCGGCCGGCAAGGTCTATGGTGGCGTGGGTATCGTTGAAGACCGCACGGCCTTTCTCGAAGCAGAAGAGCAACTGCGCGACAGCCGAGAGCGCTATGTGCTCGCCCAGCGGGGCACCAACGAAGGGCTTTGGGATTGGGACCCGAAGACGCGCCACCTCTACCTCTCCGCCCGCCTGTTGTCCCTTCTCGGACTACATAGCGATACCCTGCGGACGACCGGAGAGGAATGGCTGAAACTGATTCACCCGGATGACCGGCAGCGCTATCGGGCCGACTTTGTGGCCCACCTGAGGGGCGAAACCGAGCACTTCGAATCGGAATACCGCATTGCCGACAAGGACGGCAAATTCCACTGGGTGCTCGCACGCGGTCTGGCCCATCGCAATCAACAGGGGCGAGCTGTGCGAATCGTCGGCTCCATTGGCGACATCACCGCACGCAAACTCGCCGAAGAGCAGCTCAAGGCCGAGCGCGACTTCTCGCGCGGGCTCATTGACAGCCTTCCGGCGCCGTTCTTCCTGTTCGACCAAAGCGGACGCCTGCTCTTGTGGAACCGCTTCGTCAGCGAACTGACCGGCCTGGCGGATAACGTGCTCCTGCTGGCCGATGCCCAGAGCTTGGTGATTCCGGAACAGGAAGCACTGATGGCACACCGCCTGGAAACCGCCTTGATCTCCGGTGAGGCATCCGCCGAAGTCATGCTGCGACGCAACGGCGGCGAACCGGTGCCCTTCCTGGTGGTTGGCCGGCGAGTGACCCTGGATGGCAAACCGCACATCGTCGGCGTCGGCACCGATCTGACGGAGCGCAAGTTTGCCGAACGAGCGATCAAACGACTCAATACCGAACTGGAGCGCCGGGTGGCGGAACGCACATCGCAGCTCAGTGCCGCCTTGAGCGAGCTTGAGTCCTTCAGCTACTCCGTTTCCCACGATCTGCGCGCGCCGCTACGGGCCATTGAAGGCTATAGCGCCATTCTGGGGTCCGACTACGGCGACAAGCTGGACGACGAGGCCAAGGAACTGCTGCGTCGGGTGCGGGCCGCCGTCCACCGCATGGGACAGTTGATTGACGACCTGCTGACCCTCTCGCGGGTGAGCCGCAAAGAGCTGGAGCGACGGCCAGTAGACCTGTCGCAACTTGCCCACGCAATCTGCGAAGAACTGCACCAGCAGGAGCCTGATCGGGTCGTCAACGTCCGGATTGCCCCCCACCTCCAGGTCGAGGGTGACCCGAGCCTGATGCGCACAGTGCTGGAGAATCTGCTTGGCAACGCCTGGAAGTTCACGGGTCGGGTGGAGAACCCGAGTATTGAATTTGACGTCACCCGGCACGGCGAATCTGACGCCTTCGTGATACGCGACAACGGCGCCGGGTTTGATATGCGTTACCGGGAAAACCTCTTCAGACCCTTCCAGCGCCTCCATTCCGACCGGGAATTTCCCGGAACGGGTATCGGCCTTGCCACCGTTGCGCGCATTGTTCGCCGACACGGCGGAGAGGTATGGGCCGAGGGGAACGTGGGCAAAGGTGCGTCACTCTATTTCAGCATCGGTCAGCCCCCCGCCCTGCAGAACACTGCCTGAGTGCCCCCCACTATCGCAACAGGACGGGGCGATTGGACAGTTCATTCGGGTTGTCCGGCCTGGCAGGAAAGTGCTTCACCAACAGCGCCCCTGCCGCCACAACCGCATCGACCGCACCTTGCTCAAACCGTCCCTCACGAAACGCATTCTCCATGAGACGGCAAACAGCATCCCATTCATCCTGCGCTACCCGGGCGGCGATTCCCCGATCCGCCACGATTTCCACCCGCCGATCCAGCCACTGGACGTAGATCAGTACGCCGGTGTTCTCCGCCGTATCCCAAACACGGAGGCGCGAGAACACCTCAACCGCCCGCTCCCGCGCGGTCACACCCCGCCGCAGGTCAGCAAAGTCCAGGCCCGCCTCCACGGCGAATCGAATCTCCCCCCTGTGAGCGGCCTCCGATGTCCTGACGGCGGATTCGATCGCAGCCAGTGCGCTGGATGGAAAAGCCCGGTTGAGAACCCAGCCCGGTGTCAGCAGATGGCGAAGCATACGTAGCGCAGACATGGCTCACCAATCTCCCGAGGCGCCGCCGCCACCAAAACCACCACCGCCTCCCGACCATCCCCCGCCGCCGCCACGGCCAAACCCGCCCCCGCCGGAGCCTCCGCCAGACCAGGGAAC
>JAEUNV010000210.1 GCA_016790385.1 Zoogloea sp. | reverse complement strand
CATGCAATTCTCTGAACTCTGGTTGCGCAGTTTCGTCAGTCCAGCCCTTGATTCCGATGCGCTGGGGCATTTGCTCACCATGGCGGGGCTGGAAGTGGAAGAGCAGGACGGCGTGGCCGGTCCGTTCTCCAAGGTGGTTGTCGCCCGTATCGTCGAAGCCGAGAAGCATCCCAATGCAGACAAGTTGCGGGTCTGCAAGGTCGATGCAGGGCTTGAGGATCTGCTGCAGATTGTCTGCGGCGCGCCCAATGCCGCTGCCGGCATGAAGGTTCCGTGCGCCTTGGTGGGGGCTGATCTCGCCGGTTTCGCCATCAAGCCGGCAAAGCTGAGGGGTGTCGAGTCTTTTGGCATGCTGTGTTCGGCCAAGGAACTGGGAATATCCGAAGAGAGTGGCGGCCTCCTGGAGCTGCCGGAAGATGCGCCGATCGGCGCCGATCTGCGTGATTACCTTGCGCTTGACGACACCCTGTTCACCATCAAATTGACGCCCAATCGGGCCGATTGTCTCAGTCTGACGGGCATTGCCCGCGAAGTCGCGGCGCTGACCGGCAGTCCCTTGAGTCTCCAGGACTGCGCGCCTGTTGCTGCGCAACATGAGGCCACGCGCGCCATCGTGCTCGACGCGCCCGACGCCTGCCCGCGTTATTGTGGGCGGATCATCCGCGGGGTCGACGCAAAGGCGCCTACGCCGCAATGGATGAAGCAGCGTCTTGCGCGAAGCGGTATTCGCTCCATCAGTGCGCTGGTGGATGTGACCAACTATGTGATGCTGGAGCTTGGTCAGCCGCTGCATGCTTTTGATGAGGCAAAGCTTAACGGAGCGATTCACGTGCGCTTCCCGGTTCAGGGTGAGCAGGTGCTTCTGCTCAATGGACAGAGCGTCCTGCCGGCGGCCGACACCCTGCTCATTGCTGACGAGTCCCGTGCCCTGGCATTGGCCGGTGTGATGGGGGGGGAAGACAGTGGCATCACCCTGGAAACGAGGGATCTTTTCCTGGAAAGCGCGTTCTTCGCGCCTGATGCCATTGCCGGGCGTGCCCGCAGCCATGGTTTTTCCTCGGATGCATCCTATCGGTTTGAACGGGGTGTGGACTACGCGCTGCCGGGCAAGGCCATCGAACGGGCCACGCGTTTGATTCTCGATATCTGCGGCGGTCAGCCTGGCCCCATCCGTGAGGCCGTGGAGGCCGACAAACTGCCCGTGCGCATGCCGATTCGCCTTCGGGCCGCCCGGGTACGCCGGGTTCTGGGTATTGCCCTGAGCGCAGATACGGTTGCCGAGATGTTCCGCCGCCTTAGTCTGGAGGTCGCGCGTGACGGGGAAGATTTCCTCGTGACACCGCCGTCCTATCGCTTCGATCTGGAGATCGAGGAGGATCTGATCGAGGAGATCGCCCGTCTGCACGGTTACGACAACATTCCCGTCGTTGCTCCGCGCGGGCCGATCAGCATGTTGCCGCGGCCAGAGGCAAGGCGCGACGCCATGTCGATCCGCCGTCTGGTGGCCGGTCGCGAATACCAGGAGGTCATCAACTTCGCGTTCGTGGAGGAGGCCTGGGAGGCGGATTTTGCAGGTAATTCCGATCCGGTTCGCCTTGCCAACCCCATCGCCAGCCAGATGAGCGTGATGCGCTCCACCTTGCTGGGCGGGCTTGTTGCCAACCTTGCCACCAATCGCAAGCGGCAGACAAGCCGCGTTCGGGTCTTCGAGATCGGGCGCTGCTTTGCCCGTGATCCTGCCGGCCAGCCTGTGGACGGCTTCAGTCAACCCATCCGCCTCGCTGCGCTTGCAGGTGGTCTGGTTCGTCCTGAGCAGTGGGGTGAAGCCGGACGAAACGTGGACTTCTTCGATATCAAGGCGGATCTCGAGGCGCTGCTCCTGCCTCGCGTTGCCGAGTTTGAGCGGGCGGCTCATCCGGCGCTGCACCCGGGTCGTTCTGCCCGAGTGATGCTGGATGGCAGATCCATTGGATTTGTCGGCGAGCTTCATCCGGTGTGGGTCCAGCGCTATGAGCTAGGTAGTGCACCTGTGGTCTTCGAGATCGAGCTGGACGCCCTTCTCGATACCGTCACGCCCGCTTACCGGGAGGTTTCCCGTTTCCCTGCGGTGACCCGCGATCTGGCACTCGTGGTGGATCAGGGCATGGCTGCGGCGTCCTTGCTGAAGGCACTTTGGTCTGCCGCTCCGCCCATCGTTCAACATATCGAGCTGTTCGATCAGTACCAAGGCAAGGGCATCGAGCAGAACCGGAAAAGCCTTGCTTTCCGCGTAGTTATGCAAGAAACTCAGAAAACTCTGGAGGACGCCGAAGTGGATGCCGTGATGACCGCCCTGACCCGCCACGCCGAGGAAAGCCTTGGTGCGAAGTTGAGGGCCTGATCACCATGAGCATGACTTTGACGAAAGCGGAGCTTGCCGACATGCTCTTCGAGCAGGTTGGTCTTAACAAGCGTGAAGCCAAGGACATGGTGGAGTGCTTCTTCGAGGAGATCCGCATGGCTTTGGAGCGGGGCGATTGCGTCAAGCTCTCGGGCTTCGGCAATTTCCAACTGCGCGAGAAACCTCAGCGTCCGGGACGCAACCCAAAGACCGGCGAAGAAATTCCCATTACTGCCCGGCGTGTGGTGACTTTTCACGCCAGCCAGAAGCTCAAGGCCAATGTGGAGCAACTGAGCGATGTCGCAAAGTGATCTTCCGGTGGCAGTCGAACTGCCACCGATCCCCCTTAAGCGCTATTTCACAATTGGTGAAGTGAGTGAGCTGTGTGGCGTCAAGCCCCATGTGCTGAGGTACTGGGAACAGGAGTTCACCCAGTTGCGGCCGGTGAAGCGGGGAGGGAATCGACGCTATTACCAGCATCACGAAGTTCTCCTGATTCGCCGTATCCGGGAATTGCTGTACCAGGATGGTTTCACCATCTCCGGCGCCCGGAATCGTCTTGATGAAATGGCGGCCCGCAAGCGTGAGGACGTCGAGGAATCGGTCGGCCTGCGTGAGCAACTGGCTTCGGTGCGCGCCGAGATCAAGTCCATCCTGCACGATTTGCAAAACTGAGCTGCGCAGCCCGATGTGCTGCGTATTTCCCCTTTCCGGGGCGATGCCTGACTGGCATCGCCTTTTTTCTGTGGGCCTCATTCCATGACCTACTGTGTCAGCATGCTGCTGGATGCGGGTATGGTGTTCCTCTCGGACTCTCGTACCAACGCTGGCGTCGATCACATCAACACGTTCCGCAAGATGAGCATTTTCCAGCGCCCTGGCGAGCGTGTGCTGGTGCTCATGAGTTCCGGCAACCTGGCCATCACCCAGCAGCTCGTCTCCATGTTGCGGGAGACCATGGCCTCCCAGGATGCCCGCGAAAACCTGTGGTCCGTGCCCAACATGTTCGAGGCGGCTCGGCACGTCGGGGAGACGCTGCGGGAGGTGTTCCGCCGGGACGCGGAGGCGCTGCAGAATTTCGGCATCGACTTCACTGCAGCACTTATCCTCGGAGGTCAGATCGGCAAGGAGCCGCCGCGGCTTTTTCATATCTATGCCGCGGGCAACTTCATTGAAGCCACGCCCGACACGCCTTATTTCCAGATTGGTGAGTCAAAGTATGGCAAGCCGATCATCGACCGGGTGGTAAAGCGTCATACCAGTCTGGATGAGGCAGCCAAGCTGGCTCTGATCTCCATGGATTCCACCATACGTTCCAACCTGTCGGTGGGCGTTCCCCTGGATCTGGCGATCATCAAGACCGACGAACTCCAGATTTCCTCACACCTCAGCATCGACGCCAAGAACGAGTATTTCGCAATGATCCGCAATCGCTGGAGCGAGGCCCTCGGCCATGCTTTTGACGAACTGCCCAACCCGGATTGGCTGGGCCGGGGCGATGAACTCCCCTGAGTGATGTGGGATGAGCCTGCTTCGCGGTGCGGCAGGGGCTACCAGCCCTGCGCCTGACGCCGCCCCTGCTCGCATTCCGCACGGAATTGCAGGAACTGACGCAGGCGCTTCATCTCGATCCGACCGCTTTCCGCCGCTTCCCGCAGGGCGCAGCCGGGTTCCGAATCGTGCCGACAATCCCGGAAACGGCATTGTCCGGCATAGGGGCGGAACTCCCGAAAGCTGTCTTCCAGGGCCTTTCCGTCCAGATGGACCAACCCGAAGGTCTGCATGCCAGGGCTGTCGATGATGCCGCCGCCTTCGGACAGGGGGTAGAGACGGGCAAACGTGGTGGTGTGTTTGCCCGTATCCAGCACCTCCGAAATCTCGCGTGTTTCGGCCCTGGCCTCGGGAATGAGGGCATTTGTCAGGGTGGATTTGCCCATGCCGGATTGCCCGACCAGCAGACTCGTTTCACCGATCAGGCGTGTCCGTAGTGCGTCCACGGTATCCAGGGCGGAGAGCTCCAGCACCGGGTAACCCAGTGCTGCGAAGGGAGCCAGGCGCGCCCGCGCGTCAGCAAGGCCGCTGACGATGTCGGTTTTGTTCAGAACAATCAGTACCTTGAGATTCTGGTTCTCCGCTGCGCACAGACAACGGGAGATGAACTCATCGCTGAAGCTGGGTTCGGTGGCCACCACCATCACCACCTGGGTGGCGTTGGCGGCGATCAGTTTCTGCCGCCAGGCATCAGAGCGATACAAAAGGCTGTTGCGTTCCAGCAGCCTGTCGATCACCCCTTGGCCCGGGCCGGTGGCGGCAATCTGAACCCGGTCGCCGCAGGCAAACAGGCTTTTCTTGCCACGGGGTACGCAAAGCAGAATCTCGCCCGCGTCGCTACGCACCTCGTATTGGCGACCGAAGGCGGCGATCAGCGTGCCGACGGTCTTCACTGGCTGGCCACCTGTAGCCGGGCGATGCGAATTGCCGCGGGCGGGTGGGAGTCATACACGCTGGAGTAAAGGGGGTCGGGGGTCAGGGTGGAGGCGTTGTCCCGGTACAGCTTAACCAGAGCGCTGACAAGTGCGGAGGCGGGTGCCTGGCTGGCTGCATAGGCATCGGCCTGGAATTCGTGCCGGCGAGACCACATGCTCATCAGCGGGGTCAGGGGGAAGGTAAATACGGGCAGCGTCAGGGCAAACAGCACCAGCGTGGGGGCGGTGCCACTCGCCTGCATGCCCAGACCCTCGAAGAACCAGGCCTGATTTGCCAGATGACCCAGGAGGGCGAAGAACAGCAGGCTGCCGACGCCGATCACGGCAAGACGCTTCCACAGATGGTGATGGTGATAATGACCCAGCTCGTGGGCCAGTACGGCCTCCACCTCGGCAGGGGCAAGCTTGTCGAGCAAGGTGTCGAAGAAGACGATGCGTTTGGCTGCGCCGAAGCCCGTGAAATAGGCATTGCCGTGGGCCGAGCGTTTTGAACCATCCATCACGAAGAGTCCCGACAGGCGAAACCCGCAGCGGGTCATCAGGCTTTCGATGCGGGACTTGAGGGGGCCGTCCTCCAGAGGTTTGAACTTGTTGAACAAGGGCGCGATGAAGGTCGGATAGACCAACAGAACAAGCAGGTTGAAGCTCAGCCAGAAGGCCCATACAAAGAGCCACCAGCGTTCGCCCATCGCCTCCATCAGCCACAGCACGAAGGCGAGCAGTGGCAGACCGATGAGCGCGGCCAGGGCCACGCCCTTCAGCGTATCAACGATGAACAGGCCCGGCGTGAGGCGGTTGAAGCCAAAACGGGCTTCAAGCCCGAAGCTGCGGTAAAGCCCGAGGGGTAGGTCAATCAGCCAGGAGATGCCGGCGATCGCGGCGATGAATGCGAGACCCTGGGCCAGACTGCCGGCGTCCAGAAAACGACCCGTCAGATCGTAAAGTCCCTGGGCCAATCCGCCCAGGGTGAGAATGAGCAACAGGCAGGAAGAGATGAACAGATCGACCATCCCCAACCGGACTCGCGCAAGCGTGTAGTCGGCAGCCTTCTGGTGAGCTTCCAGCGAAATGATCTCGGCGAAGGCCGTGGGCACGCTGCCTCGGTGGTGGCGAACATGCAGCATTTGGCGCATCGCAAGCCAGAAACGGACCATGAGGCCGGCAAAGAGGGTTAACAGAAAGATGGCGGAGAGTTGGCTTGAGGTCATCGGAGAGGGGCTTGGGGGGTAGGGCGGAAGCCGGGCATGGGCGTAGAATCGCGCCTTTACCAAAAAAGCGGACCGATTATGGCACAGGACCAGAATCACCTCATCTGGCTGGATATGGAAATGACCGGCCTCGATCCCGACCGTGACCGCATCATCGAGATTGCGATGGTCGTCACCAACAGCCATCTGGATGTGGTGGCCGAGGGCCCGGTGGTTGCGGTGCATCAGTCTGATGCCGTGCTTGATGCCATGGACGAATGGAACAAGAACACCCATGGGCGCTCGGGCCTGATTGACCGGGTCAAGGCCTCGTCCATTGGCGAAGCCGAGGCCGAGCAGATCTACCTGGAATTCATGAAGCAGTACATCCCGTCACGGACCTCGCCGATGTGCGGCAACTCCATCGGTCAGGATCGTCGCTTCATGGCGCGCTACATGCCAACGCTGGAAGAGTGGTTCCATTATCGCAACCTGGATGTCTCCACCCTCAAGGAGCTGGCACGGCGCTGGCGCCCGGACGTCTACAAGGGGCTTGAGAAGAAGGGCGCCCATCAGGCGCTGGCGGACATCCATGAATCGATTGCCGAACTGCGCTACTACAGGGATAACTTCCTGAAGCTTTGATCCTGCTCGGACGAGCGAGGGGTGCAGCTTGAAGGCAGGGCGCCGCCGCGCCCTAAGGTGTGGATGCCTTCAAGTGCCCCGCAGCCACTTTCGGCTGCTCTGGGTGTCGAGCAGTTCCCTCGGCGACGTCAGGCCCTGGGCATTGGCCCGGGCGAGCGCGACCTGAAGCAACTGGGCCACGCATAGCGCCTCCAGCAGGGCATCCCGGTGATCCAGTCGGTCGATCCCGAAAGCACCCAGCCAGGCATCCATGCGTGCCTGACCAGCGATCCGCTCCGGGTAGAGGCTGGGCATCAGGACCATCAGGTCGAGCCAGTCGAATTCGGGGAGGCTGCCCAGGTTCTGCTCAAGGGCACGCTCCAGAACCCCCTGGTTGAATGGTGCGTTGAAAACCACGACGGGTGAGCGGGCGACGAAGCGTATCAGACCGATCAAGGCATCTGCCGGTGCGCTGCCCAGTTGCGCATGGTAGGCGTCGGCCGGATGCAGCAGCCCCTGGTTGATGGCCACGGCACCCACCGCCAGCAGCCGCTGGCCGCCGCCGTCCATGGCGCCGGTTTCGGTATTGATCACCACATAGCGTGTTTCGTAGTGTGATCGCCCCAGATCGGGAACGGGCAGCGCGGTGATGGCGTCCAGGGCCGCGTGCTGTTCGGGGCTGAGGGCCGGGCTGCTCCCCGGCAGGAGTCGGGAGAGCCAGTTCATACCTGATAATCCAGCTTGAGACGGAGTTGGATCTTGCGAGCCTGACGGAAGGCCTCCTTGAGGATGCGGCGGTCAAGTTCGTTGAGGTCATCCGGCTTGACGCGGTTGTCACCCGACGATCCATGATCGGTGTCGAGGTGCTGGTGACGCAGGCGTAGCAACTGGATGAAATGGAAGCCGTCGGCCATGGCCGCCAGTTCCTCGGCGGGCATGCCGATTCGGGCGCCTCCCTGGCGGAGGCGCTGCACCGTGCTGGTGGCGTCCACCCCGGTGCGCAGAGACAGGACGCGGGCGGCATCCACGAAAAGGCGAGCCCCGAATTTCTTGAGATCGATAGTGCCGGGATGGCGGGGGTCATCATCGGTGACGAAATCGCGGATCTTGCCCAAGGGCGGTGACACGTCGAGGGCGTTGGTGGCCATGGCCTTGAGGAAGGCCGGGTTGCCACCGGTCATGGACAGCAGCCAGTGGCGCAGCTTGTGGGCGAGTTTCTCGTCTCCGTAGAGCACGCGGTAGTCGAAGAAGATGGTGGCGTTGAGCAGGGCCTCGGGATGAGGCTCGCGGATCCAGGTACCGAACTTCTCGCGCCACTCGTCGAAGGTCAGGCACAGATCCGGGTTGCTGGCCATGATATTGCCTTCGCACAGGGGGAAACCACAGGCGGCGAGGTCGTTGTTCACATCCTTCGCGAACTCCAGCAGGCGCAGCTTCAAAGGCTCCTTGTCGGCCCATTCGGGGAGGACGTAGAGAATCCCGTTGTCCTGGTCGGTGGAGAGGGTCTGCTCGTGGCGCCCTTCAGAGCCAAATGCCAGCCAGGCGTATTCAACCCCGTAAAGGTCGTGGCGATTGAGGTTGAGTTCGATGATGCGGCGGGTCAGGGCATCGTTGAGGGCCGAAATGAACTGGGTCAGCTGCTCGGCACCGATGCCCTGGGCCAGCAGGTTGAGGGCCAGCTGGCGGATGTCACGGCTGGCCCGCTGAAGGGCCTGCACGTCGGCGGCACTTTCGATGCCCGAACGGATCTGGCGCAGGCCGATGCGTTGCAGGGCAAACAGGTCACGTTCGGAGATTACGCCCTTGAGCTTGTCTTCGGTGTCGACAACCAGAATGTGGCGCACGCCGTGGGTCGCCATCTCAAGGGCTGCGTCGTAGGCACTGGCACTTGCGTTCAGGGTGTGGGGTGGGGTGGTCATCACATCGGCGATGGGGCGAGTCAGATCAAAGCCCGGCAGCACGATGCGTTTGAGGATGTCGCTCTGGGTCAGCACGCCCACCGGCTTCTCGTCTTCGTTGGCCACCGCGAGGCAACCCACGCCGGCTTCCACCATCTTCTCGAGGGCGGAGCGGGTGGCGAGGCCCGGAGCCACAAAGATGGGCGCTTTCTTGACCAGGTTGGAGAGCGACGTGGTCATTGTCTGCTGCTCGGCGGCCCGCTGGGAAAACTGGATTTGCAGCTGCTCTCTGGATTGGTTGAGCAAGCTGGCGATGTAGCGGGTGCAGAACAGTTGGAAGGTGGGGCTGAGTTCCTGCAGCTTCAGGAAATCGGCCGCCGGAAGCTGAAAGCAGTAACTGTCCTCGACCGCGATGTAGCCGTTGGTGGACGGACGGCCGGCGGAGATCGCACCGATCGGGAAGCCCTCGCCGGGCCCCAGGGTCAGGGTTGAATACTCCGTGACGGCAATGCTGCCGACCTGTCTGGCCTGCACCTTGCCGCGATAGACGATATAGAAGAAGCTTGGCGGGCCATCCTCGGGGATCAGTATCTCG
>JAEUNV010000130.1 GCA_016790385.1 Zoogloea sp. | reverse complement strand
GGCCGACGGCACCCTCCTGGAGGTCAATCAGGCCTTCGTCCAACTGGTGGGCTGGTCGAGGGACGAAGCCATCGGCAAACGGTCGCTCGATCTTGGCCTGTGGCCCTTTCCGGAAGAACGCGCCAGCGTGGTCGAGCAGATCCGTCAGCACGGCGCCGTGCGCAACTTTCCGTGCACCATCGGCACCCGCGATGGCAAGTGGCGCCATTGCCTGCTCAACGCCTCGAGCATCGTGATCGAGGACCATGCCTGCCTGATCGCCATCGTTCGCGACGTGACCGAGCAGAAGGCGGCCGACGAAGCCCTGCACGAAAGCCAGGCAAAGTTCGCGAGAATCTTTGCCTCCGCACCTGTCGCCATGTCCGTCACCCGGCTTGCCGACCGTACCCACGTGGATGCCAATCCCGCCTGGGAAAACCTCTTCGGGCTGGAACGCCAGGCCGTCCTGACTCGAAGCACGGGCGAACTGGGCTTCTGGGTAGACACCGAGGTCTACGACGATCTTTACGCGTGCATTGCCCGCGACGAGATCGTTGCCCAGCGCGAGGTGCGTATCCGCCCCATGGGACGTGACGAGATCGCCACCTGTCTGGTGTCCGGCTGCCGCCTGCGCATCCAAGGGGAAGACTGCGGTCTATGGTCGCTGGTGGACATTTCCGAGCTGCGACGCATCCAGGGCCATATCGAGGAACTCAACGAAGGGCTCGAACGACGCGTTGCTGATCGCACGGCCGAATTGCAGGCCACCCTTGAAACCCTTGGCGAGGCCCGGGACGAGCTGGTGCGCCGTGAGAAGCTGGCGGCCCTGGGCTCCCTCGTGGCGGGCATTGCCCACGAACTCAATACCCCCATCGGTAACAGCGTTATGGTGGCCACCACCCTCGCCGCCAACACTGAAGAGATGGCCAGGGAGTTCGCCTCCGGCAAGTTGCGCCGGAGCCAATTCGATACCTATGTGAAGGACGCCCGCGAGGCAGGGGATCTCCTCCTGCGCAGCCTCCAGCGTGCGCGTGAACTGGTACGCAGTTTCAAGCAGGTTGCCGTGGATCAGAGCAGTGAGAAGCGCCGCCCCTTCGAACTTGGCGAGGTGCTCCGCGAGATCGCCGTCACCCTCGGCCCCATGCTCAAGGGGGCCCATTGCACCCTCGACATCGCACCTGCGGAAGCCGTTCCGATGGACAGCTATCCGGGGGCGCTCGGGCAAATCCTCACCAATCTGATCGGCAACGCACTCACCCATGCCTTCCCGGAACAACAACCCGGGCATATCTCGGTCACGACCGAGGCCCAACTGGACAGCGTGAGCATCCGCATCGCCGACAATGGCATAGGGATTGCCGAGGACAGCCTTCAGCGCATCTTCGATCCGTTCTTTACCACCCGGCTCGGGAAAGGAGGCAGCGGACTCGGGCTTTATATTGTCTACAATCTGGTCACCTGCACCCTGGGAGGTCAGATCCAGGTGAGGAGCGCTCCCGGCGCCGGCACCTGCTTTACCCTTGTCCTGCCATGCACCGCGCCCCTCGACGGCCCCCGGAAGAATGCCATGGCGATCCCGATAGCCCGGACATCAAGCTTAAACTTCGATGAAACCGGGCCGATAATCTGACATTCACCACGTCACCGGGACAGGCCCGCACGCCCCTCCCCACAGAGCCCCCATGGCCATCGCCATCGTTGACGACACCCCCCTCAACCTGACCCTGATCCAGGCTCTGGTCCGCAAGCTCACACCCGCCGGCACCGAGATTGTGTGCTTCACGTCACCTCGGGAAGGCCTTGCATGGTGCGAGCACCACGAGCCCGACCTGATCATCGTCGATTACATGATGCCGGACCTCAACGGCATCGAGTTCATCAGTGCAGTGCGCCGGCTTCACCCACCGGAGGTCGTGCCCATCCTGATGGTCACCGCGGCTCACGAAAAGGAGATCCGCTACCAAAGCCTGGGGGCCGGTGCCAACGACTTTCTGACCAAACCCATCGATCGCCACGAGTTCGACCCCCGAGTACGCACCATGCTCGCCCTGCGCAACAGCCACACCCGGCTGCGCAGCTGGAACGACGACCTGCGCCAGGCCGTCATCCACAAGACGGCGGACATCGTGGCGCGCGAACGGGAAACGATCGCCCGTCTGGCACGTGCGGCGGAATTCCGTGACCCGGAAACCGGTGCCCACATCCTGCGCATGGCCCACTATTCACAGCTGATAGCCCGACACATGGGGCTTGAGCCGGAACTGTGCGAACGCCTGTTGAGCGCGGCGCCAATGCGCGACGTCGGCAAGGTCGGGACACCGGATCACATCCTGCTCAAGCCCGGACGCCTGACTGAAGAGGAAATGGTGATCATGCGGCGCCACGCCGCCATCGGCCACGACATCCTCAAGGGCTCATCGTCGCCCATGATCCAGCTTGCGGCGGAGATCGCCCTCAGCCACCATGAAAAATTCAACGGCAGCGGCTATCCGGGAGGCCTTGCCGGCGAGGCAATCCCGCTGTCCGGTCGGATCGTTGCCGTTGCCGACGTCTTCGACGCCCTCACGTCCGCACGCCCTTACAAACCCGCCTGGGATCTTGACCGGGCCGTTGATTTCCTGAAGAAGGAACGTGGCCAGCACTTCGATCCTGTCTGCTTGGATGCCTTCTTCGCGCAGTGGCCGGCCGTATTGGCAATACGCGAGCGCTACAAGGACGACGACGCATGAACCGTCTGCTCCAATTCGCGGCGGACCGCCTGCGGCTCGATTCCCTTCGCCGGCAAGTCACCTTGCTGTTTGCTCTGCTCCTGACCCTTTCAGTCTCCACCTACTCGCTATACACCAGCTTCGAGCAGGCCGGCTATGTCGAACGGCTGGAGCGCAATCATGCGGACGAGCTGGCCCGCCATCTTTCCGCCGCGCTGGAACCCCATGTCGCCGACGCTGATCATCGTGGCATCACCGCGCACCTTCTCGAAGTCGCCAACAACGCCTCCATCCTCCGCCTCACGGTCACCGACCTTCAGGGCACTCCGCTCGCCAGCGTGCGTCGCTCGACTGGCACCGCGGCACTGACTCCCGAGCCCCTTGGCGGCACGCCGTTCAGCCCGCCCGAAAAGGGCCGCCTCGCCAGCAGTTCCGATGCCCGCATCGGAGACGCAGTGATCGTGGCATGGGTCGGCATAGGAGAGCATGGCCCCATCGCCTGGCTGCGCAGTGAAATCCTTCCCGCCGCCGCCAAGGACAGCCTGCGCCACATCTTGCTTGACAGCGCCCTGGCCGGCCTCCTCACCGTGCTGATCGGAACCGCAAC
>JAEUNV010000113.1 GCA_016790385.1 Zoogloea sp. | reverse complement strand
TAGAAGCCCCAAGCCAGCCGCGGATGACGGCGAAAGGCATCCGGGCAGGCGATCTCCTCGAACGCAATGCGCGCGCCGGCCAGCGCCGGATAGGCGCGCCAGAAACCCGAATTGCCGCGAAAATCCGGCAGACCGGAATCGACCCCCATGCCCGCACCGGCGGAGATGATCAAGCCGTCAGCCTTGGCGATGAGGGACGCCGCCTCGGCAAACAGGGCTGCGGAGGTCATCGTTGCGCGATGATGAAGATGCGGCGGAAGGGAAAAAGCGTGGTGCCGTGGGCGTCCGGAGGATAGGCGGCCGCCAGCCGGGATTCGAGCTGGGACAGGAAGGCCACCTGTCCGGCCTCATCAAGGGCCGCCAGATAGGGAAGCAAGGTTGTGCCCCGCAGCCAGTCGAGAACCGGCGATGGCCCGCTCATGCCCTGCCAGTAGGTCGTCTCCCACAGGCTCAGGCGCGTACACAGGGGCACCAGAAGCTGATGGTAGTCGGCCATGCCGAGCACGGCCCCCATCCGTACCGAGCCAACCCGTTCCGCCCACTCGGGGGACGCGGCCAGCTCCCGAATCAGTCGATGGGATGGAGCATCAAAATTGCCGGGCATCTGCACGGCCAGCACCCCACCCGGAAACAGCGCATTCAACAGCCGGGGAAACAGGCTTTGATGGTCACCCACCCAATGCAGCGCAGCATTGGAAAACAGCAGGTCTAGAGGCTCTTCGGGCTCCCAGTGCTCAACGCCGGCCTGATCAAAGCGGACGCCGGGCAAAACGCTGCGCGCCCGCTCCAGCATGGCCGGCGAGCTGTCCAGTCCGGTGATGTCCGCCCCCGGCCAGCGCTCGGCCAACAAACGTGTCACATTGCCCGCGCCGCATCCCAGATCAACAATGCGTCCGGGTCGGAGCAGGGGAACGCGACCGAGCAGATCGATCGCCGGGCGCAGACGTTCATCGGAAAACTGCAGGTATCGATCCGGCTCCCAACCCATGGCGCGTCCCTCCTTAGAAGGGTTCAATTGTCGCCGAAGGAAGAGGCCGGGAACAGCATTGAAGTGCCCGTCCCGGCGCAGGCGTGTTGCGCCCTACTTCTTGATCTGATTGCCGATCACGCCGCCCACTGCCGCCCCGCCCACCGTACCAACGGCACTGCCGCCGGTCAGCACCGACCCGGCGACCCCGCCGATGGCGGCGCCAACGGCGGTGTTCTTCTGCTGGGCGTTCATGTTGGCGCAGCCGGCAAAGGTGGTGGCTGCAAGGATGGCGATCAGAACTCGTCCAGGGGTTTTCATGATGGCTCTCCGTCAGACTCTCCCACCTCAACCTGGGCGGGGAGGGGCGATCGCGCCCGATGTCTTTCGAATGTAGCCGCCGCCCCATCCGCCGGTTGTAAGGAGTCGTATGGATTTGTAAGTCGCCGGGCCGGGTGGAGTCCGGACGTGTACTTACTTTCCGATGCAGAAACGCGAGAAGATCACCCCCAGCAGATCATCCGGAGTGAACTCCCCGGTGATCTCATTTACCGCCTCCTGGGCGAGGCGCAGCTCCTCGGCCATCAGCTCCAGAGCGTGGCGGGCGTCGAGGGCGGCCTCTACCCGGGCAAGGGCCTCACGCAGGGCGATGAGGTGACGCTCGCGAGCGAGGATCACGTCCTCCCCGTGACGGTGCCAGCCCGCCACCCGCAGCAGCTCGGCCCGCAGCAGCTCGACGCCCTGATCGGCCTTGGCGGAGAGATAGAGGCTGACGCCGGCGGCGTCCTCGGTGCGCTCGGGTTGGCGCCCCAGCAGGTCCACCTTGTTGAAGACGGTGATGCGCTCGACACCGGCCGGCAGGCGGGCATCGATGGCGGCATCGGCCTCGGTGAGGCCGGCCCGCACATCCACCAGACGCACCACCACGTCAGCGCGCTCGATCTCCTGCCAGGTGCGGGCGATGCCGATCTTCTCGACTTCATCGGTGGTGTCACGCAGCCCGGCGGTGTCGGTGATGTGGAGGGGAAT
>JAEUNV010000080.1 GCA_016790385.1 Zoogloea sp. | reverse complement strand
GAACTCCGATTCGCGCATCATCATCCCGGCAAAGAAGGCGCCCAGGGCAAACGAAACGTCAAAGAGCACGGCCGAGGCGTAGGCCACCCCGACCGAGGCCGTGATCACGCACAGCGTGAAAAGCTCCCGCGAGCCGGTGCGCGCCACCAGCCACAGCAGGCGCGGAAAGGCCCGGGCGCCCACCACCAGCATCAGGGCGATGAAGGCGGCAACCTTTGCCAGGGTCAGGCCGACGGTGAGGGCCAGGGCTGTAAAGCCGCCGCCGGGCTGTGCGTCACTGCCGCCGAGCAAGGGCGCCAGGGCGGGCAGCAGCACCAGCACCAGCACCATCGCCAGGTCTTCCACCACCAGCCAGCCAACGGCGATGCGTCCGTTGGTGGAATCGAGCAGGCCCTTGGCTTCCAGGGCGCGCAGCAGCACAACGGTGCTGGCAACCGACAGGGCCAGACCAAAAACCACAGCCTCACCCACAGGCCAGCCCCACCAGAGGGCGGTTCCGGCACCCATGGCCGTTGCTGCGCTGATCTGCACGATGGCGCCGGGCACGGCAATCTTGCGGACGGCCAGCAGATCGTTGAGCGAAAAGTGCAGACCCACCCCAAACATCAGAAGCATGACGCCGATTTCGGCCAACTGGCCGGAGAGCGCGAGGTCACCGACGAAGCCGGGCGTGCCCGGGCCGATGGCCACGCCGGCAAGCAGGTAGCCCACCAGCGGTGGAATGCGGAGGCGGGCGGCGATCAGGCCGAGCACCATGGCAAGGCCGAAACCGGCGGCGATGAGAGCAATCAGGGAGACGTTATGGGGCATGAACAAAAATATCGTGGTCGAGGCATTCGCCTGTTCGACGCGCGTCGCTGCGGTCGGTTCTCGTGAATTTCAAAATGCGCCCATGGCAACACCGGCTGCCAGAGCGGCGCCAAGCTCGGCGCCCTTCTGTAGCTCGGCGGCGGGAACGTGCTTGGGGGCCAAAATTTCTTCGGGGGTCTGGGCGCGGGTGCACACGATCAGCGGCGGGGCCACTTCGCGCAGCCGCCAGCCCGTGGCAATGCGCGCGATCTGCCGGGCGGCGTTGCTGCCGTCGCTGCCGGCGCAGATCAGGCTGGCGTAAGGCCGGCCGTTCACGCGGTCCAGTGCCGGATAGTAGCAGCGGTCAAAGAAATCCTTCATCAGGCCGGCGATGGCGGCCAGGTTTTCGGGGGTGGCAAACACGTAGGCGTCGGCGTCGAGCACGTCCGCCGGGCCGGCGTCGCTTGCCGGCAGAAGGCGCACGCGCACGCCGCCTTCCTCAATGGCCCCCTGCGCCACGGCGTCGGCCATCTGGCGTGTGGCGCCGGTGGTGGACTGGTAAACGATCAGGAGGGTCTTGCTGGGAGGCGTGTTCATGGTGGCGGGGGAGGGCGGGCGGGGCTGCCGGACCCCGAGCCTAGGTTTCCCGCCGGCCCCGGTCAATGGTTTCATGGCATGCGCTGGCGCGCTTGCCAGCGCGGCGCGTTGCGGCCACCATCTGGCGCGGTTCTGCGCCAGGCCTTTGTTGGAGACGAGATGAAAAGCCCGCTGCCGTCTTACCGCCGTGCCGCGGGGCTTCGGCCCTGCTGTTTCGCCATTGTGCTGGCCTTGGCAAT
>JAEUNV010000065.1 GCA_016790385.1 Zoogloea sp. | reverse complement strand
GAGAATGTCAATCCCCCTCGCCAGAATCCCGTCCATAGACTTTTTGCGTGGCTTTGTTGCGGTGGGACGACGCATGAGCATCACCCTTGCCGCCCAGGATCTGTTCTTGACCCAGTCGGCCATCAGCCGCCAGATCCACACGCTCGAATCGGCCCTTGGCATGAAACTGTTCGAACGCGCGCACCGGGCCATTCGCTTCACCCCCGAGGGGGAGCGGATTTTCATGGCGGCTGACAACGCAATGCAACAATTACAGGACGCCATCGGCACGCTTCAGGCCAGCATGGCGCAGCAGCCGGTCACGATAACGGCGAGCATCGGCTTCATCGGGCTGTGGCTGCTGCCGCGCCTGCCCAGGTTCCAGCAGATACATCCCGAGCTTGAGGTGCGCCTGTCGGCCAACAACAACATCGTCGACCTGCGCAAGGAAGGCCTGGACATCGCGATCCGCTATTGCGCCGGCGAGTCGATGCCGGCAGGCGCCAGACGCCTGTTCGCCGAGACGATCTTTCCGGTGGCCCACCCGAGCCTCGGCATTGCCCGACTGGATGACCCCGAGATCATCGCGCGCTCGGTCCTGCTCGAGTTTGAAGGCGTCGAGTCCCCCTGCTGGCAGTGGGAAAGCTGGCTGGACAGGCAGGGCTGGGCCGGGGTCAGGCCGAAGGGCATTGTCCGTTTGAACCTCTTCGACCAGATGATCCACGCGGCGATTGCGGGCCAGGGCATTGCGCTGGGGCGCAGCCAGTTCATCCGCCCGATGCTGGATGACGGCCGTCTCCTGGCGCTGCCAACACCTCAGCCCGGCCCGCCGTCAAACAAGGTGTTCTGCCTGCTCCAGCGCGACCACACACCGTCGAAGGAGACCCAGGCCTTGATCGACTGGATTGTTGCCGAAGCCCGGCATACCGACACGCTGCCGCTCGCTGGGTAGATCGCGGCGACATCGCTTTGTGCCTAACCCAAGGCAGGGCAAATCCGGCCGCCTGAAGGACATCGGCACAGCCAAGACCTGCACAGGGCAGGCTATGGCCTGTGCGCGAGCCCCATCAGATCACCATTCAAGCGCCGGGCCATGTCGGCCTTGCGGGCGATCAGCTTGTCGGCCAGCGCTGGACGCCCGCCGTATTCGCGGACGAGGGCGCCAATGCGCTCGTCGGGGATGGCAGTGACAACGCGGATGGCCGCCTCCAGATCGGAGCGGCTGATGTCGCCGAACAGCCGGCAGGCGTGGGGGTTGTCGTGGCTGCGGCGCAGGCTATCCAACTCACCCACTTGGATATCAAAGGCCCGACCCTTGGGGTCGCCACCGGCCCGAAACTCCAGGGCGCCGCCCACGTCCAGGGTCAGCACGGTGCCGCCCACAACACCCTGGTTGTCACCATCAAAGCCGGCGGCATCCCAGTTGGCCGTCCAGGCATGCACGCCCAGCCAGCGCTGGGCCTGTCGGCGTTCGCGCTCGGTAAGCCGGGAGACATGCCGCTTGTCCAGCTCTACCAGTTCGGTGGCGATCTGGTCGAGCGCCTCGGTACGCACGTAGTGCAGGATGGGAGCACCCGCCAGACCGTAAAGCTGGGCGGCCAGCCACTCGTTGCGGGCGTGGGCGGGCGATTCAAGGGTCTTCACGTAATAGCGCCGGCCGCTGTCGTCCTTGTATATGCCCGCCACGTTGCTGCCCCGCTGCCCGCCCACGCGCTCAAGGCGGGCGGTGTCAATCACGCGGGGGTCGGCGGCTGCATACATGGCGGATCAGTGCCTGGGGCATCAGGGAATTGGCCGGGTGCGGCGCACCAGGGCCAACTGTGAGGAGGTTTCGATGGCGCCCTTGCGGGCGCGGCGCACGTCGCGGATGGCCTGTTCGGGGTCCATGCCCAACTCCACCAGGAGACGGGCCGCAATCATGCCGGCACGGCCCAGGCCGCCCTTGCAATGGACCAGTACATCCTCGCCCGCCCTCAGCAGAGAACGGATCTCCTGACCGTGGGTCAGCCATTTTCGCTCGAAGTCATCGCAGGGCACGCTGAAATCCGCAATCGGAAGATGGCACCACAGAAGGCCCCGCCGGTGCACCTCCTGACCCAACTTTGGCACGCGAAGCGACAGGAGTTCGGCAGGCTCGACGAGTGTCAGCACCATGCTCGCACCCCACGCAACGATGGCATCCAGATCGACGCCCAGGTCACGCGCCCAGGCTCCCGTCGCAGCCCATTGATCATGCTTGCCGGGACAGAACGTAATGCCGATTCGGCCGTGGGAATCACTGGCACGCACCGCAGCAATCTGCAGCGGATGACTATGGCTTGTACGCGCGCCGGTCATGGAGAGCAGTCAGGCATATCGGTGGGGATGAGTTGGGATTCTGACACAGCACTCGGGTCCTCGGGTCGAGGCACGCGGTCCGGGGCGGCGCTGCGACGGCCCGGCGACGGGACGCCCGAATGGATACACCGTCACCGTCTGGCGTTATCATCGCCGGACCCCACCCCTCTTCACATCATGCTTGATCAGGATAACGCCTGCTTCATCCAGTCCGGAGTGAGCATCACCCTTGCGGGCCACGCAACGGGGAGGATGCCCAGCATGAGCCGTGGCTTTGCGTGCAAGCTGCTTGACGGCGGCCAGCGCATCGGAATTGCCTTGCCGCGCTCTCAGGCGGCCGAAGTGCTCGAGAACGTCCGCCTGAGCGGGCGCGTGGCCGTGGCTTTCAGCCGGCCGACCACCAACCGCACAGTCCAGCTGAAGGGTGTGGACGCCTGCATCGTCGATTTCGACCCGGCCGATGAAGACCTGATCCGCCACCACGTGGACGAATTCGTTCCTGAGGTTGTGGCCCTTGGCACGCCGGAAGAGATGGTACGCGCCCTGCTTTCCTACACGCTGGACGACATCGTGATGGTGGTGTTCACACCCTCATCGGGATTCGACCAGACCCCCGGTCCGAAGGCCGGGGAGCAGTTGCCCGCTGCGCGATGAACGTTCGCCTCGACACCCTGCGCGAGTGCCTTGAAGGCATCATTCCCGGCCATATCGTCACCTGCGATCCGGCGGGCATGCCCAACGTGGCTTTTCTGTCCCAGGTGGAGTTTGTCGACAACGAACACGTTGCCCTGTCCTACCAGTTCTTCAACACGACGCGCCGGAACGTCCTGGCCGGCTCCCCCGTGCGCCTGCTGCTGACGAGCCATCTGACCGCAGCGCAATTCCGCCTCAGCCTCAACTATCTTCGTACCGAGACATCCGGGCCGCTGTTTGAGCGCATGAAGGCCAAGCTCTCGGGCATTGCCGCACACAGCGGCATGACGGGCATCTTCAAGCTGCTGGGCGCCGACATCTACCGCGTGCTAGACATTGTGCCCGTGGCCGGGCGCACCCTTGCGCCCCCCACTCCACCCATCAACTGCGTCAACGCCCTTCGCCGTGCCACCGACAGACTCGCCAGCTGTGCCAATCTGGAATGCCTGCTCGAGAAGGCGGTCGATTGTCTGGTGAAGGAATTCTCCATCGGCCACCTCATGCTGCTGATGCACGACGAAGCCCGGGGCTGCCTCTATACCCTCGCCAGCCGAGGCTACCCCCAATCGGGCATCGGATCAGAGATTCCGGTCGGCTCCGGTCTCATCGGCATCTGTGCCCGCGAACGTTCGCCGATCCGGATCGGATTCATGACCAGCGAGTACGCCTACGGCCGCACCGTTAGAGACAGCCTCGCCGCCGAAGGAAAGCTCGACGCGCTCGAAACCGCCATCCCTTTGCCCGGCCTGCCCAATGCCGCCAGCCAGATGGCCGTGCCCATCGCCGCCGCCGGCCGCCTGCTCGGGGTGATCTACGTGGAAAGCGTGGCCTTTCTTCACTTCGGCTACGACGAAGAGGACGCGCTCGTTGCCTTTGCGGCCCATCTCGGGCTGGCCATGCTGCACCACCAGCAAGCCGACGATCCCCTCGAGGACCCTGCCCCCGCCGAATCGACCCCCCTTCCGGCAACCGGTCCGACGCTGACCATAAGGCACTTTGCAGCGAACGACAGCGTATTCCTCGACGACGATTACCTGATCAAAGGCGTCGCCGGTGCCATCTTGTGGGCGCTGCTCAACGATTTCGTCAAACGCGGCCGTACAAGCTTCACCAACAAGGGCCTGCGTCTGGATTCACGCATCCGTCTGCCTGGCGTCAGTGACAACCTGGAAGCCCGCCTCGTCCTGTTGCAGCGCCGGCTTGCCGAGCGTAACGCCGGGATCGGGATCGAAAAGGCAGGCCGCGGCCGTCTGTCCCTGGCCGTGACGCGCCCGCTGGAGCTGGTCGAAAGCTGATTTCCGGGGCGCTGGGCCCGCGGTTCTTAAAACTTCATTCAGCACTTCTTAAAAGAATCCTAAGGGGCTGTCCGCCCCATTGTCATCATTTGTTGGCGCCTTAGACTTCCCTTCACCTAACTGAAGGGAACTGTCATGAGCACCACAAAACCCACTTCTGATCCCTTGCAGCTGTACGAGCAGCTACTTCTGATCCGTGCCTACGAAAACGCGATTGTCTCGGGAAGCACCCACGGACGCATTCCCGGCACCTGTACCTCGGTCGGCCAGGAGGCGACCGCCGTCGGGGCGATAAATGCCCTGAGCACCGACGATCTGATTCTCACCAACCATCGCAGCGCGGGCCACCTCCTGGCCAGGGGGGCGGACCCGGGACGCATGCTTGCGGAGGTGATGGGCCGTCGCGATGGTTACTGCAAGGGCCGTAGCGGATCGCTCCACATTTCGGCGAAGGAACTCGGCGTGGTTCTGACCTCGACCATCGTCGGCGGCGAACTTTCCCTCGCGCCGGGCGTCGCCCTTGCCCAGACGATGCACGGCCGCCCCGGCATCGTTGCCTGCTTCTTTGGCGATGGCGCGGCCTGCGAAGGCAGCTTCCATGAGTCCCTGAACCTCGCCGCGCTTTGGAACCTCCCCATCCTGTACATCTGCGAGAACAACCAGTGGCAGGCCTTCGTGCATCGTCGCGAAGCGATGAGCCGTGAACGGGTGTCCGATTGGGCGGCAGCTTATGGCATTCCGATCCGCACGGTGGATGGAAACGACGTGATGGCGGTTCTGGACGCTGCTTCCGGCGCCGCTGCCCAGGTGCGCGAAAGCGGCCGGCCGGTCTTGCTCGAGGCGATGACGTATCGCACCCGGGGGCACTTCGAGCCCGACGACCAGGGGTATGTGGATCAGGCGGAACTTGCTTCGTGGCTCGCCCGCGATCCGCTCAAGCTGTGTCTTGAGCGCCTGATCGCCGACCGCCGTATCGATTCCGCCGCTGCCGATGCCCTTGCCGCCCGTGTGGACGAACGCATCGCAGCCGCCGTGGCTTTTGCCGAGGCCTCCCCTTATCCCGCCGTGGAAGAGCTCACCCACGACGTCTATGCCTGAGGAACCATCATGCCCACCCTGACTCTCCATGATGCCGTCGGCGCCGCGCTGGCCGAAGAAATGCGGCGCGATTCAACGGTCATCGCCTTTGGCGAAGGCATCGCCACCAAGCGCCGCGATCTGGCCGAGGAATTCGGTACCCGACGCATTCGCAACACCCCGCTTTCGGAAGGCATCATCGCCGGCACGGCAGCCGGCGCCGCGGCCGGCGGCCTGCGCCCCGTGGCCGACCTGCTTTTCGCACCCTTTCTCTGCTACGCCATGGACGAGCTGGTCAACAGCGCCGGAAAGTTGCGCTACATCTCTGGCGGCCAGTTCCGCTTTCCCCTGGTGACCCTCGCCATGACCGGGGCGGGATGGGGCGTCGGCGCGCAGCACAATCACAATGTCGAAGCGTGGTTTGTCCACAGCCCCGGCTTGAAAGTGGTGATGCCGAGCACCCCCGCCGACGCCAAGGGCCTGCTCAAGGCTGCCATCCGCGACGACAACCCGGTGGTCTTCCTCTTGGACATCGGGCTCTTGTATCAACCCGGCGAGGTGCCTGACGACGAGGTGCTGGTTCCCCTCGGCCAGGCCGCCACCCTGCGCCCGGGCAACGATGTCAGCCTGATTTCCTATGGCAAGACAGTGCACCACTGCGTCCAGGCCGCCGAAACCCTGGCCGCAGAAGGCGTGTCTGCCGAGGTCATTGATTTGCGCAGCCTGAAACCCCTTGATACCTCAGCCATTCTGGCCACCACCCGCAAGACCGGCCGCGTGGTGGTTGTCCATGAGGCCAACCGCCTGTGTGGTGTCGGTGCCGAGATTGCGGCCCTGATCGCTGAAGAAGCGTTTTCCGCGCTTAAGGCGCCAGTTCTGCGCCTTGGCGGGCCGGACGCCCCGGTTCCCGCCAGCTTCCCCCTTGAACAGGCCACCGTTCCCCAGGCCGATGCCATTGCGGCAGCCGCCCGCCGGCTGTGCGCCGCCAGGTACGCCTGACAACTTTTCCAGGAGACCCACCATGACCACCCTCAACCCTCTCTTCCTCGCTGCCACCCTCGGCTGCGGACTCGCGCTCGCCAGCCCCGCAGGCGCAGCCGATGGCGCGCTCATCAAGCGCGGCGCTCAGCTTGTTGCCTACGGGGGCTGCGCCGACTGTCACACGCCCCTCAAACTGGGGCCGAAAGGCCCCGAAAAAGACGTGGCGAGGGGCCTGTCCGGCCATCCGGCCGACCTCAACCTACCGCCGCCGCCCAAGATGGACGGAGCGTGGAACTGGGCGGGTTCCGCCAGTCTGACGGCATTCGTCGGCCCCTGGGGCATCTCTTATGCCAGCAACCTGACACCGGATCGGGATACGGGCATCGGTGCCTGGCGGGAGTCCGACTTCATCCGGGCCATGCGCAGCGGCAAGCACCTGGGGGCCGGGCGTCCGATTCTTCCGCCGATGCCGTGGCAGGCGGTGGGTTCCCTGTCGGACAAGGATCTGCGAGCGCTGTTTGCCTACCTGAAGGCGCAACCGGCGTTGACGAACAAGGTGCCCGATGCGGCTCCGCCAGCCCCCGCGACCAGCCAGGCGAGCTCAGCGGGAAAGGCCGGCTGAGGGCCCCGTTCGATGCTCGAGCCCCGTGACGGGCCGAGCTTCGCGCCCGGCAAGGCAAACGCAGTAAAGCGCCTTGCCCGGGCGATCAGCGGCAAACCGCGGCTCCGGGGACCGCCAGCACGGGCGCGAAGCCACCTCCCGGGGTACGAAAGTTGGTGGTCTGACCTTGGTAAAGACGTGCGGTGACGAGTTGAACCTCACCCTGATAGACATAATTGCGCAGGTCCATCTTGAGATCGACGGGCGTTCCCTCAACTGCGAGCCGGCGCTCGGATGGCGGAACCAGGTCCTGGGCAATGTAATCGGCCGCGAGAATCTCGGAGAACACGCGGCGCGTGAGTTTGTCACCCCGATAGGCGCCACGGCTTCCGAAACCCGAGGCCGGCTTGAAGAAGAGCTGGCGCCGACGTGCCCAAAATTCGTCCGCGCGACTCGCCACCACCGCTTCGGTGCGCGGAATTCCCCACTGGAGGAGGCGACGCGTGGCCTCATCGACACCCAGTCGGCAAAGGGCCTCGTCATCGGAAAGGAGGACCAGATTCCGCTTGTCCGCATAAAGGGCGTGGGCCCGCGGGTGAGGCGTGATGACCGCCGATCCATCCAGCCAGGCGCGGCGCAAGGCCGCACTGGACGGCATTTCGAAGGAAAAATCGGTGAGGCGGTTATACACCAGGTCCACCGGCGCCCCATGCAGCGCCAGGCCCTCGGGCGAACAGCTGAGTTCGCTTGGATCGCAGATGTCGGCGGCGATGCCATGCCGTTCAAAGAGACGCTGAAAGAGCAGGAATTCCGGCAGCAGATATTGCCCCTGGGGCGTTTCGTCAACGATGGCGATGCGGCGCAGCGGCAGGCTTCCCCGCTCCAGCCGCCACTCGCTGCGGAACATGTTCACAAACCGGGCTTCCAGGTCTGTGGTGCCGTCGGGCAGCGCGTCCATCACCTCGGCCACCTCGGGGCA
>JAEUNV010000661.1 GCA_016790385.1 Zoogloea sp. | reverse complement strand
GCCCGGGCGGGCAGGAAGGCGGGGTTGAACAGCTCGGCGGCGGTGGGCACCTTGGGCAGGGCGTAGGCTTCGGCGGTCTCGGCGATGGAGCGCTTGAGACGCTCGGCGGTGACGGCACCCAGGCCGTTCTGCTTGACCTCCGGGGTCACCACGCTGGTATCGAGGGCCAGCTTGAGGCGGCGGGTTTCGAGGGCCGGATCGATCAGCGGGTCGCGCTCCTTGACGGCCGGAACGGCGGCGTCGGGCTTGGCGATGGTCTCCTTGAGGGCCTTGTTGAAGGCGCGCAGGAAAGCTTCGATGACCTTCGGCTTCTCGGCGATCAGCTTGGGGCTGGCGATGATGGCATTGCCGTAGAGCTCGACGCCAAAATCGGGGTAGCGCAGGGCCACGATGTCGGCCGGCTTGACGCCGCGGGCCTCCAGGTTGAGCAGGCTGGTGAAGTAGAAGCCGGTGATGCCGTCCACGTCGCCGCGGGCCAGCAGGGTTTCCCGGATGGCCGGGTCCACCGACTGCCACTTGACCGCATCCACCGCCAGTCCGTTGGACTTGGCGAAGGCCGGCCAGGCCTTGCGTCCGGCATCGAAGATCGGCGCGGCGAGGGTCTTGCCGACCAGGTCGGCAGGTTTGCTGACACCGCTCTTCTTCAGGGTAAAGACCGCCGCCGGGGTGGCGTTATAGACCATGTACACCGCCTGGATCTTGGAGCCCGGGGTCTTGGCGTCGTACTCGACCAAGGCATTGAAGTCGGCAAAACCCATCTCGTAAGCGCCGGTGGCCACGCGGGTCACAGCCCCCGCCGAGCCGTTGCCGGCGTCGATGGTCACGTCCAGGCCTTCGGCCGCGAAGTAGCCCTTGCTCTTGGCCAGCAGGAAGGGTGCCGAGGGGCCTTCGAAGCGCCAGTCGAGGGTGAACTTCAGCTTGACTGGCTCGTCCGCGAGGGCCGGGAGGGAGATCAGGGGGGCAGCAAGGGCGGCAGCGAGCAGCAGGCGGCGGGACGCGCTGAAAAGGTGCGACATGGCGGACAACTCCAGGAAGTGAAAGGCGGGGGAACGCGGGGGCGACATACCCGGCTCACTCTGCAACCTCCGTGCCATCTCGTAAGGCCATGATTTCAATGATAGTTTTTTTACAGACCGGACACCCCCCGGAAAAAGGGCCGGTCCAGCCCCCGAAATGGGGCTCAAACCACGCCCCGGCGTGGTGCAGGAGGCGATTTGATGCACCCGTCACGTGCATGCGAAAACCATATACAGATACGTAAAGAGTGTTTATTTTCAAATGGATATAGTGAATGAAGTATATCCATCGGGTGATGAAGGATATCGCCAAGGCAGCCCCGCTCCCCTGCTAGATTCGGTCCCAGGATTTGCCCGTCCCTTGCTGGGCGGGTCAACCGACCGATCCTTGCCAACATGAATCAGGAGCTCACCATGAAGTTCTCGAAGAAGAAGTGCCTTGCCGCAACCCTGCTGGCCACCTGCGCCGGCACCGCCGCTGCCGCCGACTGGAGCGACACCTCCATTGGCTACCGCTGGGGTGCCAACTTTGCCGAGCCCTTCGGCAGGACTGACATCTCCAAGAGCATCGTCAATCTGACGCACGTGAGCGGCTACAAGTACGGCACCAACTTCTTCAACGCCGACCTCCTGATGTCCGACAGCAAGGATCCGTCTGCTCCGGGCTCGAAGTCCGGCGCCCAGGAAATCTACATCGTCTATCGGCACACCTTGGATCTGGGCAAGGTCACAGGCAACAACTTCAAGTTCGGGCCGATCCGCGGCTTCGGCCTCACCGGTGGTTTCGACGTGAACACCAAGAACGATGCCGGCTACAACTCCAAGAAGCGCATGATCGTGGCCGGCCCGACGATGATGATGGACGTGCCGGGCTTCCTCAATGTGAGCCTGCTCTACCTGTGGGAGAGCAACGCCCCCTACAGCAAGTTCAGCCACACCCAGACCGACCGCTACAGCTACGATCCGCACCCCATGCTCAACCTGGCCTGGGGCATCCCCTTCAACCTGGGGCCGGTGCCCCTGTCCTTCGAGGGCTTCGCCAACTTCATCGCCGCCAAGGGCAAGAACGAGTTCGGTGGCAACACGGCGGCCGAAACCAACATCGACATGCAGGTCATGTACGACGTGAGCGCCCACATCGGTGCCGCCGCCAAGACCTTCAAGGTCGGCCTGGAATACCAGTACTGGCGCAACAAGTTCGGCAACAACCACAACGGCCCGGCCGGCGACGGCGCCTTTGCCAAGACCACCATGATCCGCGCCGAATACCACTTCTGAGCGCCGCCCGCGCCAGACGGCAAAAGGCCGGCCCGACTTGCGTCGGGCCGGCCTTTTTACTCGCCGTGGCGGAGCTGCGCCGGGCTTAGCGGGCGGGCACCAGGGCCGGCTCGACGGCGGACAGTTCAGGCACCAAGGCCACTTCGTCATCCAGCTTGCCATTCAGGGCCAGGGCCATGCGCTCCCGGTCCAGCTCATTCTCGGAGGCGGAGATCACCACGGTGGCCACCGCATTGCCGGTGATGTTGGTCAGGGCGCGGGCTTCGCTC
>JAEUNV010000658.1 GCA_016790385.1 Zoogloea sp. | reverse complement strand
GCGTCGGCGATGGTGTCCTGGGTCCAGCCGGCGGGCCATTCGTCCCGCGGCTTGAGGCTGACGATGGGTGTCGACTCATTCTGGCCCTGGGGGTCGGCCGGCGATTCGCCACGCCCCACGCCGGAGATCGCCGACTTGACGCCGGGCACCTCCATGACCAGCTTCATGGCCTGCATTTCCATCTTGATGGATTCATCCAGGGAGATATTGGGTACCCGGTTGATGCCCGGCACCACCGAGCCTTCCTTCATCTCCGGGATGAAGGCCGTCCCCAGGAAGGGGAACATGCCGAGGGTCACCACCAGCAGCACCACACCGCCCGCCACCGTCTTGCGGCTGTTGGCCACCGACCAGTGAAGCATCTTCAGATAAGGCGCCTTGATCTTCGCAATCAGCCAGGTATCGTGCTCGGCCCCCCCTTTGAGCAGATAAGACGACAGCACCGGCGTCAGGGTCAGGGACAGGAACAGGGACGCCGCCAGCGCAATGGCGATGGTGTAGGCGAGGGGCGCGAACATCTTGCCCTCCATGCCCTGCAAGGTCATCAGCGGCAGAAACACCAGGATGATGATGCCGACGCCGAAGATCACCGGCGTGGCCACCTCCTGCACCGCATCGAAGATGACCCGCACCTTGCTCTCCCCCTCGCCCACGTGGCCGAGGCGGGCAAAGGCGTTCTCCACCACCACCACCGAGCCGTCCACCATCAGGCCGATGGCGATGGCCAGCCCCCCCAGGGACATCAGGTTGGCCGAGATGCCGTAATGGTTCATCGCCATGAAGGTCAGCAGCGGCGTCAGCACCAGCGTGGCCACCACGATGAGGCTGGAGCGCACATCGCCGAGGAACAGGAACAGCACCACCACCACGAGGGCGATACCCTCCAGCAAGACCTTGATCACGGTCCACAAAGCGGCGTCCACCAGCTCGGAGCGATCATAGTAGGGCACGATCTTCAGGCCGTCAGGCAGCATGCCCTTGTCGTTGATCTCGGCCACCCGCGCCTTGATGCGACTCACCACCTCCTTGGCGTTGCCGCCACGGAGCATCATCACGATGCCACCCACCGATTCGGTGACCCCGTTCTTCACCACCGCACCCTGACGCACTTCGTGCCCGAAGGTCACTTCCGCCACATCGCGGATGTACACCGGCGTGCCATCAACCTCCTTCAACACGATCGACCCGATGTCGGCCAGACTCTTGACCAGGCCGACACCGCGGATGAGGTACTGCTCCGAGTACTGGGGCAACACCCCGCCGCCCGAGTTGGCGTTGTTGCGGGCGACCGCCTCATAGACATCGCGAACCGTCAGGCGGTGGTGGCGCAGCCGGTCGGGATTCACCAGCACCTGGTATTGGCGTGCATAGCCCCCCTGGGAATTGATTTCGGCCACGCCGGGAATCGAACGCAGCAACGGACGGACCACCCAGTCCTGGACGATGCGCCGCTCCGTCAGCTCCTTTTCGGTAAGCTTCCGGTCACCATCGTCGGGGTGATCCAGGGTGTATTGGTAAACCTCGCCAAGGCCGGTGGAAACCGGCCCCAGCACGGGCACCACGCCCTCGGGCATGCGGGCGCCCACTTCCAGCAGGCGCTCCATGACCAGCTGGCGGGCAAAGTAAACATCGGTGGCGTCGGTGAACACCAGCGTAATCAGCGACAGGCCCGGTTTGTTGAGCGAGCGCATCTCCTCCAGCCCGGGCAGGCCGGTCATGGAGATCTCCAGCGGAACGGTCACAAAACGCTCCACCTCCTCGGGGGAACGGCCCTTGGCCTCGGTGGCGATCTGCACCTGAACGTTGGTGACATCGGGGAAGGCATCCACCGACAGCTTGCGCGCGGCATTGAGGCCGAAGGCCAGCAACACCACGGCCACCACCACCACCACCAGGCGCTGCTGGAGAGCGGCTCGGACTAATGATTGGATCATGGCCGGTCCTTACTCCAGTTCCTTGCGCTTGCGCTCGTTGTTCAGGTGAAAAGCACCCTCAACGAGAATCGGCTGTTCCGGCTTGAGCCCCGACAGGACCGCGCGTTTGCCGTCCATGTCGGGGCCGAGGCGTACCGGTGTCAGGCGGAACTGCCCCTTGCCCACCTCCACGAACACATTGTCGGCATCCCCGTCCCGCACCACGGCCTGAGACGGCACCACCACGCGCTCCACGGGCGCAGCCTGGATCAACATCGTGGCCAGCATGGCGGGCTTGAGCTGACGGCTGGCGTTATCCACCATGCTGCGTACCGTGATGGTGCGCGTTTCGGGATTGACCGTATCCGCCACATAGATCAGCTTGCCTGTCAGCCGCGAACCCAGCGCGGGCACATCGATATCCACCGTCTGCCCGGCCTTCACCAGGGCACCCTGCTGTTCCGGCACCTCCGCCGTCACCCACACCCGCGACAGGTCCGCCACCACATACAGGGCATCAGCCGGCTGTACCACCTGCCCTTGGGCCACCTGACGCTCGACCACCGTGCCTGCCATCGTCGAGGCGACGGAGGTCACCGAGTTGATGGCGCCGGTGGTACCCAGGCGGTTGATCGCCGCGGATGACATTCCCAGCACCCGCAACTGGTCCGCCGCACCACGCTGCTCCGCCGAGGCAATCGACAATTCGCTCTCGCGACGCTGCAACTCCGCCTTGCCGATCACGTCGGCGGCAAACAACTGGCGCGCCCGCTCAACGCTGCGAGCCTGAAGATCAGCCTGGGCGCGGGCCTTGAGATAGCTGAGCTGGGCCTCACCCAGCTCGGTGCTGTTGATCACGGCCAGGGAATCCCCCACCCGGACCTGCTGGCCCAGATGTGCCTGGATCTCGATCACCCGACCGGTCACGGTGGCACCGATGCGGGTCACCCGCGTCTGATCGAAATCCACCTTGCCCGCCACCCTCAGAACGTCGGCCACCTGGGTGTTCCCGGCGGATGTGACCTTGATCGGGGCTCCGAAATTGGGTGGCACCGTCACCAGCAGAGGGTCTGGCGGTGCAACGCTGACGGGTTCGCCTGTGCCCTCGCTCAGGGTTGTCTGAGCCGGCTGCTCGTTACCGGCCTTGCCGGCGGGCGCCTTGCCGGAATCCTGGCAGGCGGCAAGGACGAGGGCGGACATCAACAGCGCCAGGGAAGTGGGTCGTAGCTTCATGGTGGGGTTTCCGGTCAATGGGAAGCGCGCAGGCGCTCGATTTCGATGACGGCCAGTTGCAGCTCGTAGCGGGCGGCAATCAATTCGTTGCGCGCGGCGCGGAAAACACGCTGGGCATCCAGGTAATCCAGGATGCCGCGCTCGCCAAAGCGGTAGGCCGCCTCGGCCACCTTCAGGGCGGCCTCCGCCTCGCGCAGAATGCCGTTCTCGAGGGCATTCACCTGGTTGCGGGCAATCTCGTAATGGCGGTAGGCCGCCTCAAGGGCCTGCAACAAGAGCAGCTCCTGGCTGTCCCGGTCGCTGCGGCTCTTCTGCAACAGGGCGCCGGCCTCGGCCACCTGGCCCCGGCGCTGGTCCCACAGGGGTACAACGGCCATTACGCCGATGCGAGTGTTGCGTAGCTCCACATCCCGGTCCTCGGCCACCTTCACGGCGAGTTCGGGATGCCGGCGCAGGCGCTCCAGCTCAAGCTGGCGCTCGGCACGGCGAACCTCCGCCTCCGCGCGGGCCAGCTCCGGATTGCGCGCCAGGACTTCGTCGCGCAGGGCATCCAGGGACGGGACCCCCGGGCTGCTGGCCAGGGAACCCTCCACCTCGAACGCCACCGGCAGGGAAGGCCCGACCAGCCCCCGCAGGGCGGCGCGCGCCTGAGCCACCCGCAGGATGGCACTCTCGGAAGCCTTCTGAGCGTTGAGTAGCTCGGTATCGGCCTTGATCAACTCATAACGCGGCGCTTCGCCGGTCTGAACCCTAACCGCCACCCGCGCCCGGATCTGCTCGGCGAGGCTCAAATCCTCCCGGGTGGCCCGCTGCTCCGCCTGGCGCCTCAGGAGATCGAAAAAACGCTGGTCGAGACGGGCCAGGAGATCCACCTCCAGGCTCCGCCCCTCCGCCTGACGGGCCTCCAGGCCGAAGTTGGCGGCACCGATGCGCGCGTCCCGTTGCCAGGGGTTGTCGATTCGCTGGGTCAGGGCGAGGCTCTGGGCGCCCCCGGTGGCCACGCCAGAGGTCCGCGCCTGGGTACGGCCGGCAAGAAACTCAAGCTCCGGGTTCGGATAGGCACCCGCACTGGTGATCTGGGCGCGGCCCGCATCGACCATGGCCCGGGCTGCCTGCAAGGAGGGATGGCTGGCTCGGGCCGCTTCGCGCAGGGCCTCAAGCCGGTAGGTGTCGGAGGGCGGCGGCGCCGCCACGGCCGTCAAGGTGGCCGCGGCAAGGGCGGCGGCCAGGGAGAGCTTCCTGAGCATGAAAATCCTTCAGCGTTTGTGCAACGCTGTCATTCGAGTCGTGAAACGACAGGGCCGGGACGTAAGCCTGCCGGAAACAAGGCACGCCGCCCTACGGGGCGGCACACTCAGGCTCGCCTGGGTGGCGGTGGAGTCAGCCTGGGAACGATGGAGCGCCAGGCCGGATGAACCTCATCTGGCGGAGCAGCCGGCAGGAGACGGGCCCGAAAATTGGGCGCACTGGCGAGGGGACAGTCGAAGGGATCAAGATTGCCCTGATCCCGCTTTTCATCCGCAGCCGTATCGACGGACTGAACCTGTTCGGTCAATTCCGTGGCCGCGGGGAGCTGGTCAACGGCGATAGCGCTGCCAGCCCAGAAGAGGACAAGACAGGCCATAACGAGAGAAAGGATTCGACGGATCAGGTGCATTGCAGCATTAAAGACCGACCGAGGCACGATGAGTTCCGCATTCACTTACGATTCGAGGGCGGTCCATGACGGGAGGCGTGACTATAATCGCATCTTTTTCGCTTTTGCACCCTACCATGCTGCATCGCATCATCCTGCTCCTGCTGGTCCTCCCCTCCCTTGCCTTTGCCCAGATGACACCGCCCACGGTGGCTGCGCGGGCCTGGG
>JAEUNV010000656.1 GCA_016790385.1 Zoogloea sp. | reverse complement strand
CCCGCCGGCGTGCCCATCTCCGCCTTCATCTTCGGCGGCCGTCGCGCCACCACCGTGCCGCTGGTGTACCAGGCCTTCAACTGGAACTACGGCGTCTACATGGCCGCCACGCTTGGCTCCGAAACCACCGCGGCGGCCTTCGGCGCCCAGGGCGTGGTGCGTCGCGATCCCTTCGCCATGCTGCCCTTCTGCGGCTACCACATGGGTGACTACTTCAACCATTGGCTGAAGATGGGCCACACCGTGGATCAGGCCCCCGGCATCTTCTGCGTCAACTGGTTCCGCATGAACGAGAAGGGTGAGTTCATGTGGCCGGGCTTCGGCGAGAACATGCGCGTGCTGAAGTGGGTTGTTGATCGCGTGCGCGGCCGTGTTGCCGCCACCGAAAACGCCCTCGGCTGGATGCCTCAGTACGAAGACATCGACTGGACCGGCTCCGACGTCACCAAGGAAGAATTCGACGCCCTGGTCAAGATCGACGCCGAAGCCTGGAAGACCGAGCTGGCCGGCCACAAGGAGTGGTTCGACAAGCTGCAGGATCGTCTGCCCAAGCAGTTCATGCTCAAGCGCGAACTGTTCGAGCTGGCCCTGTCGGTGTAATTTGGCAGCAGCCAACCGGCTGCTCCGGCACTGCAAGAAAGCGCTGAGCAATCGGCGCTTTTTTGTTTTTGCTTGAGGAAAACACGAGAATGCCCCCCCTTGCCCGCCGCATGGCCGACATCCAGCCCTTCCACGTCATGGAGATTCTCAAGCGCGCCCACGAATTGAGCGCGGCCGGGCACGACATCATCCATCTCGAAGTGGGCGAACCTGATTTCCCCAGCCCTCCACCGATCGTCGAAGCCGCCCAGCGCTTCCTGGCCAGCGGCCATGTGCATTACACCCCGGCCCTTGGCCTCACTCGCTTGCGCGAGGCGATCGCCCGCTTTTACCACGATCGCTTCGGCGCCGACGTCGCCCCCGAGCGCATCATCGTGACGCCCGGCGCATCAGGCGCACTGATGCTCGCCTTGGGTGTACTCACCAACCCGGGGGACGAATGGCTGCTCCCGGACCCCGGCTACCCCTCCAACCGCCATCTGGTGCGGAGCTTCGAAGGCCGGCCAGTGGCCCTGCCGGTGCAGGCCGACACCCGATTTCAGCCCACCCCGGCCCAGGTTAATGCAGCCTGGACACCAAACACCCGGGGTCTGATCGTCGCCTCCCCCGCCAACCCCACGGGCACCCTGCTCAGCCTCGACGAGATCTCCGCCCTTCATCACTGCGTACAGGCACGGCGTGGCATCCTGATCGTGGACGAGATCTACCAGGGCCTCAACTACGGCGTGGACGCCAGCACCGCCCTGTCACGCCTTGACGAAGTCTTCGTGGTGAACAGCTTCTCCAAGTATTTCGGCATGACCGGCTGGCGCCTCGGCTGGATGGTGGTCCCTCCCGCCTATGTGCGCGAGATCGAAAAGCTGGCCCAGCACTTTTTCATTTCGCCCTCCACGCCTGCCCAGTACGCCGCGCTCGCCGCCTTTGCGCCCGGCACCCTGGAGATCCTGGAAGCACGCCGCCATGCGTTTGCCAACCGTCGCAATGCCCTGCTGCCCGCCCTGCGCCAGATCGGCTTTCGCTTCGCCACCGAACCCCAGGGCGCGTTTTACCTTTACGCCGACATCTCGAGCCTGGCCGACAGCAGCGAGACCTTGGCCAAACGCCTCATCGAGGAAGCCGGTGTGGCCACCACCCCAGGGCTGGACTTTGGCGACAACGCCCCGGAACGACACTTGCGCATCGCCTACACTACCGACGAGGCCCGCCTGAGGGAAGCTGCCGAGCGCATCGGGCGCGTGCTGAATCAGCACTGAAGGATTGTTACTGCCGCCACCGCTCACGGGCACGTCAACGCCGGGAACACGCAGCATCCACCCTCCGCCACTCTGCCGCACGCAGGCGAAAAAAAACCCGCCGATCAGGCGGGTCTCTTTCTTCCCTCGGCAAGCGGCGCGTGTCAGGCACCAACGAACCGGCCACTGCTCCGAGCCACCTGGGCCAGCGCTGCCTTCACAGCCATCACCTTGTTGGCGTAGGGCGTGGAAGGGTCGCTGGACCCATTGTATTGCTGCAAGGCGCGTTCAACGGAACCGGTGGTCCGGATGTATTCCTTGAGCACCTGGGCTCCGACACGGATGTTGGTTTCAGGATCAAAC
>JAEUNV010000647.1 GCA_016790385.1 Zoogloea sp. | reverse complement strand
ATGTGGTCTTCAGCGGTGAGGTTCATGCACACGCCGGTGGCCGAGGCCTCCTCGCCGGCATACAGGTGCACGAAGCCCGGGATCTCGCCGGTGGCGAAATCGGTGTGCAGGCGCTCTTCGAATTCACGGATGGTGCGCATGGTGCGATAGGCCTTGAGCAGGTCGTCGCGGGTGAGCTGTTTGGTCACGTTTGTCTCCAGGTTGTTGGATTTCTGGGGTGCATCCTGAGCGGGCGGAACACGCCTGCTCGTGGATTCGGTTAAGGCGGCGCAAGGCTGCGCGGCCGAGAATGGAAAGGCGGATGGCGGTTTGGGGTCACGGCCCGGCCCCCAGCTCGCGCCGGAGGGCGCCGGCCGCCACCGCTGCGGCCAGGGTGGCCGGCACGTCTAGGGTCAGGGGGCCATTCAGTTCCAGGGTCACGCTGGCCGCCTGACGGCCATCGAGTTCGATCTCCCGCTCGCCGTCGAGGGCGATGGACCCGCGCCGGGCATCAATCGGCATGGCCTGTCCGGGCATCAGCACCCCGGCCCGGGCAATTCCCACGGGCCGCACGAGGCCCGGTGCAATCGGCGCCAGTACGGCCTGGCCGGTCGGTGCGCAGTGCACCCAGCCCCCCCGGGGCTCCTCCCGCCCCACGGGGCTGTGCATGGCGGCGATGCTGGACAATCCGATGAGGCCGGGTTCGGCGAAGGTCACGTAGAGCTCGGCAATCGAAGCCGGGTCCCACACGGCACGCGCGCCCAGGTGTTCCAGGCGGGTGACGCAGACATCCACCAGGGCCAGCTCCTCCTGGCCGCCGTAGCGCACCCGCAGGCGCTTGTTGCGGCGGGCCGCCGATTCCACCGCCACCGCAGCGGTGGCCACAAGGCCCGCTGCAAGGCCGGTAAGCGTTGCCTCGCGCAGATCGGGAAAGGCGTTGTTGGTGCCCGATGACAGTGTGGCGAGGGGAATGTCGGCGCATTCGCCAGCCACAATGCGATGGGTGCCATCCCCCCCCAGCACCACAATCACCGCCACGCCCGCGTCCCGCATGCGGCGAACAGCCTCGGCGGTGTCGCCCGCCCCCTGGGTCAGGCGCATGGACAGGAACTCCACCTGGGGCCAGGGTTGATCCAGGTCGGCCCGATGTCCGTCGATGGATCGGGTGAGGCCGGCGGAGATGCCCACCAGATCGGGCATCATCATCACCCGCTCAACGCCCGTCGCCCCCAGAGCGCCGAGCAGGCGCTCAATCATGTTGACCTTTTCCACGGTGGGAAAGACCAGCGCCTTGCTGGTCAGCCGGCGAATGTCCCGCCCCGAGGCGGGATTGGCGACGATACCGACGAGCGATGCGGGAGAGGGCTGTTTCACGATTTTGTTCAATTCGTCATGGCAATTCCCAACCCATTCAGCACGGCGCATGCCAAACCCCGATTGCATTTGCGTTATTCCGCGCTGCAAATAAAAAAACCCCTTTTTAAACAACAGCAAAAAATCAGTTTATTTATTTGATTGCGCTTCGCAGCACAGCACTCTTTATTCCAAAATAAATTTGAGACTGCCTTCAAAACCGAGAAAATGAGACACCTGTCTCATTTTCACGAGACAAACGTCAGCATTGATTTAATTGCCGTAGCGGAATAGTCTTTGCACCCACCAAAGGTTGAATTTCCATAAATACACTCCCGGTATATAAGGGGGAAATAAAATGATTCGGGGACATGGCGAAATCGCCCGCCACGTGGAGCGCGTGGTCGAGGTCGTGGAAAAGGGCACCGTGCTGTCACGCCACCCGGTGCAGGACAGGCTGGCCCGTTCGTGGCAACGCTCGCTGAGCAAATATCAGGTGGACCCGGGTCTGGCCACCACGCCCCAGGTGGTCACCGCCCAGGAGCTGCGCGAACATCGGGACAAGCTTGACGCATTCATGCGCATCGCCCGGGAGGGGCTCGACCGCCTCCATGAGCAGCTGCGCCCATCCAACTACTGCGTGCTGATGACCGACGCCAGCGGCGTGACCGTGGATTTCCGCACGGTGCCGGAACTCGACAAGGAGTTGCGCGCCCAGGGCTTCCGCAACGGCAC
>JAEUNV010000376.1 GCA_016790385.1 Zoogloea sp. | reverse complement strand
GCGCTTCAATTTTCCGGTCATCGTCATCGACGAGGACTTCCGTTCGGAAAACACGTCCGGGCTGGGCATCCGCGCCCTGGCGGAAGCCATCGAGAAGGAGGGCCTCCAGGTGCTGGGGGTGACCAGCTATGGCGACATGGCTTCCTTCGCCCAGCAGCAGAGCCGCGGATCGGCCTTCATCCTGTCCATCGACGATGAGGAATTCTCGTCGCCCGAGGCAGCCGCCAAGGCGATTGCCGATCTGCGTGCTTTCGTCAGTGAGATCCGGATGCGCAATGCCGACATCCCCATCTTCCTGCATGGGGAAACCCGGACCTCCCGCCACATTCCCAACGATGTGCTTCGTGAGCTGCATGGTTTCATCCACATGTACGAAGACACACCCGAGTTCATCGCCCGCAATGTGGTGCGCGAGGCCAAAGCCTACCTGGAATCCCTGCCGCCGCCCTTCTTCCGCGCGCTCACCCACTACGCTTCCGACGGTTCCTATTCGTGGCACTGCCCCGGGCATTCCGGCGGTGTTGCCTTCCTGAAGAGCCCTGTCGGCCAGATGTTCCACCAGTTCTTCGGCGAGAACATGCTGCGCGCCGACGTCTGCAACGCCGTCGAGGAACTCGGTCAGCTGCTTGATCACACCGGCCCGGTGGCTGCGTCCGAGCGTAATGCGGCGCGCATCTTCAACTGCGACCACCTGTACTTCGTCACCAACGGCACGTCCACTTCCAACAAGATCGTCTGGCATTCCACCGTGGCGCCTGGCGATATCGTGGTGGTGGATCGCAACTGCCACAAGTCGGTGCTGCACGCGATCATGATGACCGGCGCCATCCCGGTATTCCTCATGCCGACGCGCAACAACTTCGGCATCATCGGCCCGATTCCCCGCAGCGAGTTCGATTGGGAGAGCATCCAGCGCAAGATCGCCGCGAATCCCTTCATTGCCGACAAGACGGCCAAGCCCCGGGTGCTGACCATCACCCAATCCACATACGACGGTGTGCTGTACAACGTCGAGGCGATCAAGGATGAGCTGGACGGCAAGATCGATACCCTGCACTTTGATGAAGCTTGGCTGCCCCACGCGGCTTTTCACGATTTCTATGGCGATTACCACGCCATTGGGGCCGACCGCCCGCGCTGCAAGGAGTCGATGATCTTCTCGACCCAATCCACCCACAAGCTGCTGGCCGGCCTGTCCCAGGCCTCGCAGATTCTGGTGCAGGATGCTGAGGGGCAGCACCTCGACCGGGATGTGTTCAACGAGGCCTACCTCATGCACACCTCCACCAGCCCCCAGTACGCCATCATCGCGTCGTGTGATGTGGCGGCCGCAATGATGGAAGAGCCGGGCGGGACGGCCTTGGTGGAGGAGTCCATCGCCGAAGCTCTCGATTTCCGCCGCGCCATGCGCAAGGTGAGCGAGGAGTGGGGGGCCGACTGGTGGTTCAAGGTGTGGGGCCCGGATGACCTCTCCGAGGAAGGTATCGAGGAGCGCGATGCGTGGATGCTCAAGCCCGGCGAGCGCTGGCATGGCTTCGGCACGCTTGCCGAAGGCTTCAACATGCTCGATCCGATCAAGGCCACCATCATCACCCCGGGGCTGGACGTGGATGGGGAATTTGCCGAGCGTGGCATTCCCGCAGCCATCGTCACCAAGTATCTGGCCGAGCATGGGGTGATCGTTGAAAAATGCGGCCTGTACAGCTTCTTCATCATGTTCACCATCGGCATCACCAAGGGCCGCTGGAACAGCATGGTGACCGAGCTACAGCAGTTCAAGGACGACTACGACAAGAACCAACCCTTGTGGAAGGTGCTGCCCGAGTTCGTGCAGAAGAACCCGCGCTATGAGCGGGTCGGCCTCCGCGATCTGTGCCGCGATATCCACGCGGTGTATCGTGCCAACGATGTGGCGCGCCTCACCACCGAGATGTACCTGTCGGACATGATCCCGGCCATGAAGCCGGCGGATGCCTTTGCCAAGATGGCCCACCGCAAGATCGATCGGGTTTCCATCGACGAGCTTGAAGGCCGGGTCACCAGCGTGCTGCTGACGCCCTATCCCCCGGGCATCCCGCTGCTGATTCCCGGCGAGCGCTTCAATCGCACTGTGGTGCGCTATCTTCAGTTTGCCCGCGAGTTCAACGAGCGTTTCCCTGGTTTCGAGACCGATGTGCATGGTCTGGTGAAAGAGGTGTGCGACGGGCGCATCCACTATTTTGTGGATTGTGTGAAGGATTGAACTTCTCGCCAGCCCACAAAAAACGCCGCGAATTTCGCGGCGTTTTTTGTGGGCATTTTTGGGCCTACTTGCGTCGTTCGTAGGTGACCCACGCGAAGTTCAGGCCCGATGCCGAGACCTGCGGGTTGCGCTGGGTTTCGCGCCAGTCGTCCGGTGCAAAGGCTGGGAAGAACGCATCCCCATCGAAATCTTCGTCGATCTCGGTAAGGTAGATCCGGTCTGCGAAAGGCAGGGCCTGGTGGTAGAGATCGGCGCCTCCTATGATGAAGGCTACGTCGGCATTGCCTGCGGCGGTCAGCGCCGCAGGCAGGCTGCCGACGACCATCCCGCCCGTCGCCCGATAGCCTGAATTGCGGCTCACCACAATGTTTACCCGGCCCGGCAGCGGCCTGAACGCATCGGGTAGCGACTCCCAGGTCTTGCGGCCCATGATCACCGGCTTGCCGCGGGTGGTCTCGCGGAAGAACTTCATGTCTTCCGGAAGTTGCCAGGGTAGCCGGTTGTCGATGCCGATCACACGGCCACGACCGCAGGCCGCTATCAGGGCCAGCATGGGCGTGCTCATACGGCCACCGGAGCGGAAATGTGGGGGTGCGGGTCGTAGCCTTCGAGGGTGAAGTCGTCGATGGTGAAGGCGAAGATGTCCTTCACGTCCGGGTTGATACGCATCGATGGCAGGGCGCGGGGCTCGCGGGAGAGCTGGAGCTGGGTCTGGTCCAGGTGATTCACGTACAGGTGGCAGTCGCCACCGGTCCACACGAAATCGCCGAGTTCATAGCCACACACCTGCGCCACCATCATGGTGAGTAGCGCGTAGCTGGCGATGTTGAAGGGTACGCCCAGGAAGATGTCGGCGCTGCGCTGGTAGAGCTGGCATGACAGCTTGCCGCCGGCCACGTAGAACTGGAACAGCGCGTGGCACGGGGGCAGGGCCATGCCCTCGATTTCACCGGGATTCCAGGCCGACACGATGTGACGACGGGACTCCGGATTTTTCTTCAAAGCCTCGATCAGTTGGGCGATTTGGTCAATGCTGCGCCCGTCCGTCGTTTCCCAGCGGCGCCACTGCTTGCCATACACCGGGCCGAGCTCGCCGTTCTCGTCGGCCCACTCGTCCCAGATCGACACCTTGTTGTCCTTGAGGTACTTGATGTTGGTTTCCCCGCGCAGGAACCACAGCAGCTCATGGATGATAGAGCGGGTGTGGAGTTTCTTGGTGGTGAGCAGGGGAAAGCCCTCGGCCAGATCGAAGCGCATCTGCCAGCCGAAGACCGAGAGCGTGCCGGTGCCGGTGCGATCATCCTTGCGGTGGCCGCGTTCCGCCACGTGGCGCATGAGTTCGAGATACTGTCGCATGGGGCTGATCGGCAAAAAGGGGCCAGTTTACCTGATCGTCGGCCGAGAGAGCCCGGGCGCAGTGTGACCCGTTTGCGGTCGGCGTGTGTCGAGGCCTGGCTGCCCGAAGTGGCCGCCTATCCTTTGTGCTACCATCGGCGCGCGTAAAAATACGTTTCAGTCACGCTGTCGTGGAGGCGCAGGGTACGTTATGGGGGGAGGGTCGGTGGTTCAGAATGCGCATCCGCTCCTGCATCAGGACACCCTCGCGCAGACGCTCACCGAGATTGCCACCAACGCGGCACCCACGGCCATTGTCGAACTCATCCGGTGGCTGGATTCCTTCCACTACGAGGCTGAACTGCCGGTCTCCGACTTGGCCCGTCTCGTTGTAAGCCTGGATGAAGCGGCCCAGCCCCAGTTGCGTCAGGCCGCGGGTCTTTATCTCTCCAACGCGTTCGGCTCCCGGAGCGTGCGTTACAAGGCGCTGGGGCGGGATTTCTACGCCAGTCTGGGGCGCGCTTACGATCTCGTCCTGGCCGGGCTGCAAGGGGAGATTGCCCCGGCGGCGCAGGGGTCGTTGCGCACGGAGATCCTGCTGCGCTCGGTTCGCAGTGCGGCGGGGGAGATGAAATGGGCCGCGTTCGACTACCAGGGCCTGCCGCCCGAGGTCTGGCAACGCGCCGGCGGTGCCTTTAGGGCTGCAAGCGCCTGCGGTGAGATCAACACGCCCATCGCGATTCGCGAGGGCCGGGAGACTCGCTCGACCATCAGCCGGGAGTTTGTCCGTCTCGTGGCCTTGCAGTGCGCGAGCCTGGATCAATTGTCCCCGGAGCGTATTGAGGCCACGGACAAGTTGGTGCGTTATCTCCAGCACTCCTTGGAGCTGAGCAGCGTGCCTGTCCAGGGGGGGCTCTTTGCCATTGATCTGGATACCCTGGCGCCCCCCCGGCGCTGCCTGAGTGTTCCTGAAACCCCGTCGGCCGACTTGCGGTTCTTCCGCCCCGCCGATGCGGTATCCATGCTCGATGAGCTGCAGCAGACCCTTGTCGAGGCAGCCAGTGCGCCGGCTTTCGCGGGCCTGAGTCTGCCGTCCGTAACGGCGACCATCCGCCACCTCTCGCGCCAGTGGGGGGCTCAACCACCCATGCGTCAATATCGGCGGCATCACGTGCAGGGGCAGCTGGCGCTGGCCACGGGCCTGGGCTTCATCCGCTCCCTGCTCTCGGGTGAGGCGCAAATGCGGCCAGCCGCCGCGTGGACGCTGATGGATGCGAGCCGAAACGGCTTTGGTGTGTCTTCTGCGATGATGGACCCGGAGGTGTGTCGGGTCGGAGCCCTGGTGGGGGCTCATGTCGGTGAAACGGGGCGCTGGATACTGGCCCTGGTGCGAAGGGTGCGCCACTGCGACGATGCAGGGGCGACCGTGGGGCTTCAGACTATTTCGAGTGATCCTCAGCAGGTCATCCTGGATGACGGTAGCCGAAGCTGGAGCGGCATTTTGTGCGATCCCGCGGTGCGCGGGCGTAGCGTCCGGGTCGCCTGCGAGCCTGGCTTCATGCGTTCCGACGGTCAGGTGTTTGCCAGGCTTGGTGGCCGCATGATCAAGCTTGAGCCCGGTCGTATCTTGGTGGGTGGCCCGGGTTATCAGATCGTCAGCTGTAACGTTGCATAGCCAACGCACATCACGTCTGATATTTGACGTGGCGTCTCGGAACTGCTAACGTCCGATCATGTTCGCCAAGCACCAGACCGCTTCCCTCTCCCTACCTGCCCTCTCCGGGCTGGGTCTGCTGCTGCCCTAACGGGCACATCTTTTCTTCCCCTTCCTGTTGTCGTATCCCGTCGCCCTGTTTGGGCGAATTGCGTCTTCGCACGCGTTTTCAACGGAGTTTCACCATGACCACGCTGAACTTTTCCCTGCTGTCCCTACGACTGCCCTGCGGTTGCCAGGCCACGAGCCCGCGGCAGTCTGGCAGCCCCCTGTCCGCATCCGAACACCCGAACCGTTTCCGACGAAAGCAAAGGACAAGACCATCATGTTGAAGAATCCGCAAACCAAGTACTCCGCCTTCCCTCCGGTTGCTCTCACCGACCGCCAGTGGCCCGGCCGCACGATCACCCATCCGCCCATCTGGATGAGCACCGATCTCCGTGACGGTAATCAGGCTCTCTTTGAACCGATGAATGCCGTCCGCAAGTTGCAGATGTTTCGCAAGCTTGTGGCGATTGGTTTCAAGGAAATTGAAGTCGCTTTTCCCTCCGCCTCTCAAACTGATTTCGATTTCGTCCGCCAGCTCATTGAGCAGGGCGAGATTCCCGATGATGTGACCATCGAGGTCTTGAGTCAGGCCCGCGAGCACCTCATCCGCCGCACCATGGAGTCCCTCCGAGGCGCCCGCCGCGCGATCGTACACATCTACAACGCCACCTCTCCGGTGTTCCGCGAGACGGTGTTCGGGATGAGCAAGCGTGAAGTCAAGGCGCTTGCCGTCGAGAGTGTGACCCTCGTTAAGCAGCTCGCTGCCGAGCAGCCGGAGACCGAGTTCATCCTTGAGTACAGCCCGGAAACCTTCACTGCCACTGAACTCGACTTTGCCAAGGAGGTGTGTGATGCGGTGGTGGACGCGTGGAATCCCGGAACGGGCGAAAAGGTGATCATCAACCTCCCGTCCACGGTGGAAGTGGGTTCGCCGAATTTCTACGCGGACCAGATCGAGTGGATGCACCGCCACCTTGCCCGCCGGGAGCAGATCATCCTCAGCGTCCATCCCCACAATGATCGGGGAACCGCCGTGGCGGCCGCCGAGCTTGCCCAGCTTGCGGGTGCCGACCGGGTGGAAGGCTGCCTCTTTGGCAACGGGGAGCGCACCGGCAACGTCGATCTCGTGACCCTCGCCCTCAACATGTACACCCAGGGAATCCATCCGGGCCTCGATTTCTCCAATATCAACGACATCGCCCGCGTGGCCGAGGAATGCACCCAGTTGCCTATCCACCCGCGCCACCCGTATGTGGGTGATCTTGTCTTCACGGCGTTCTCCGGTTCCCATCAGGATGCGATCAAGAAGGGCCTCGAGGTGCAGCAGCCGGGCGCGCAATGGACGGTGCCGTACATGCCCATCGATCCGCTCGACGTGGGCCGTACCTACGACTCGGTCATTCGCGTGAACAGCCAGTCGGGCAAGGGCGGCGTGGCCCACTTGCTCCAGGCCCAATACGGCCTCGTGATGCCGCGGCGGATGCAGGTTGAGTTCAGCGCCGCGGTGCAGCAGCTTACCGACGAGACCGGCCAGGAAGTGGATGCCCACCAGTTGTGGACGCTCTTCGGGCGTGAATACCTCGAGGCCGATGCCCCCATCCGTTATGTGGCCCACCACCTTTTCGAGGCGGGCAGCCGGCAGGGTATCCGCATCGAGGCAGAGGTGGATGGTCGGCAAGTGGAGTTCGTCGGCGAAGGCAATGGCCCGGTGGAGGCAGCGGTGGCCGCCATTGGCGTGCCGATCCGAGTGCAGAGCTTTGAGGAGCGCTCGATGGGCGAGGGTGCAGATGCGGCGGCCATGTGCATCGTCGAAGTGGCCATGGATGGCATGACCGGGAGTCGCTTTGGAGCCGGCATGCATCGCAACACCGTGACGGCTTCGGTACAGGCGATCATCAGCGCGGCCAACCGGGCCGCCGCACAAGCCGTCCCGGTTGTTGCCGAGCGTGCGGAGGGCTGCGCAGCCTGATGTCCGTTGGCGTCTGAAATGGAAAAACGCCGGATGAAAATCCGGCGTCAGACCGCTGACAAAGCCCCAAGCCCCCGCCCGTCGGGGGCTTCGTTTTTTTATAATAGCGGCATGCTCAAGCCTGCCGCCGCCTCCGCTCAGACCGAACTGGAAATGGTGACGCTGGACCAACTGGTTCCGCGTGATCACCTGCTCCGGCTGATCGACACCCACATCCGCTTCGACTTCATCCGCGAGAAGACCGAAGGTCTCTACTGTGTCAACAACGGCCGCCCGGCCATCGACCCGGTGGTGTTGTTCAAGATGCTGTTCGTCGGCTACCTGTTCGGGGTGCGCTCCGAGCGCCAGTTGGTACGTGAGATCGAGGTCAATGTGGCCTACCGCTGGTTTCTCGGGCTGCGCCTGACCGACAAGGTTCCCGACGCCTCCACGCTG
>JAEUNV010000544.1 GCA_016790385.1 Zoogloea sp. | reverse complement strand
TGAAGTCGGCGCTCTGGCCTATTTCCCGTTCAAGGATGCGCGGCAGGGCATCGTGCACGTCATCGGGCCGGAAAACGGTGCCACGCTTCCGGGCATGACTGTGGTTTGCGGTGATTCTCATACCTCCACCCATGGCGCTTTTGCGTGCCTGGCCCATGGCATCGGCACTTCCGAAGTTGAGCATGTGCTGGCCACCCAGTGTCTGCTCCAGAAGAAGTCAAAGACCATGCTTGTCCGCGTGGAAGGTCAGTTGGGCACGGGCGTGACCGCCAAGGACGTGGTTCTGGCCATCATTGGCCGTATCGGTACCGCGGGTGGTACGGGTTACGCAATCGAATTTGGTGGCAGCGCGATTCGCGGCCTTTCCATGGAAGGGCGCATGACGATCTGCAATATGGCCATTGAGGCGGGCGCCCGCGCCGGCCTTGTGGCTGTAGACGATCAGACCGTGGCTTACCTCAAGAATCGGCCCTATTCACCCCGGGGCGACCAGTGGGACCAGGCGGTTGCCTACTGGCGCACCCTGCATTCTGATGAAGGGGCAGTCTTCGACGCGGTGGTCGATCTGGACGCCACTGCGATCAAGCCGCAGGTTACCTGGGGAACTTCGCCCGAGATGGTGGCCGCCATCGATGCGTGCGTGCCGGACCCGGCTCTTGAGAAGGATCCTGTGAAACGTGAAGGCCTGGAGCGCGCCCTTCAGTACATGGGCCTCACTCCGCGTACACCGATCAATGCCATCTCCATCGATAAGGTTTTCATCGGCTCCTGCACCAACTCGCGCATTGAGGATCTACGCGCTGCAGCCTTTGTTGCTCGAGGACGTCACAAAGCCGACAACGTCAAGCTGGTGCTGGTGGTGCCGGGCTCCGGTCTGGTCAAGCGCCAAGCGGAGGCGGAGGGGCTCGACAAGATCTTCATCGCTGCGGGTTTTGAGTGGCGTGAGCCGGGATGCTCCATGTGTCTGGCCATGAATGCCGATCGGCTTGAGCCGGGTGAGCGCTGCGCGTCCACTTCGAATCGCAATTTCGAAGGGCGTCAAGGCGCGGGCGGGCGGACGCACCTCGTCAGTCCGGCGATGGCTGCCGCAGCGGCAATCGCCGGCCGGTTTGCAGATGTGCGCGAGCTAGCGTGAGAGGTATCCCTATGAGTAAATGGGCGGCGATCGCCAGCGTATTTGCATTGCTGGCTCTGACGGGGTGCAACACCGTGCAGGGCCTGGGTAAGGACATTGAAAAGGGTGGCGAAGCCATCCAGAAGGCAGCGAAGTAAATGAATCCGTTCCGTAAGCTCGATGGTCTCGTTGCGCCGATGGATCGCGTCAACGTCGATACCGATGCGATCATCCCCAAGCAGTTCCTCAAGTCGATCAAGCGCAGTGGCTTCGGTCCCAATCTTTTCGATGAGTGGCGTTATCTCGATGTCGGACAGCCGGGTCAGGACAATTCCGGCCGCCCCCGAAACCCTGATTTCGTGCTCAATCAGGCGCGCTATCAGGGCGCCCAGATTCTCCTGACGCGCGATAACTTCGGCTGCGGCAGCTCCCGCGAGCACGCGCCGTGGGCGCTTGAGGACTTCGGTTTTCGGGTAATCATTGGGCCGAGCTTTGCTGATATCTTCTTCAACAACTGCTTCAAGAACGGTCTGCTCCCGATCAAACTCGATGCAGCCGAGGTCGATGCTTTGTTTGGCCAGTGCCTTGGTACGAGCGGATATCGTCTGAACGTTGATCTGGAGAATCAGACCATCACCCGCCCCGATGGCAAAGTGATCCCCTTTGCGGTGGATCCCTTCCGCCGCGAGTGCCTGCTCAATGGCTGGGACGATATCGGTCTGACCCTGCGGCACGCCGACAAGATCCGGGAGTTCGAGGCTCGTCGCCGGATTGAACAGCCCTGGCTGTTTGCCTGATAGCCTGCCGGTCCGAGGGCCGGCGCCATCCAACCAAAACAGAAAGACATAATGAAGATCTGTGTTCTGCCGGGAGACGGCATTGGCCCCGAAATCATGGAGCAGGCCCTGCGTGTGCTTGAGGCCCTGCGCGGCGACGGTTTCAACTTTGTTGCTGAGACCGCCCTGATCGGCGGCTGTGCCGTGGATGCCACGGGTACCCCCTACCCGGAGGCCACGAGCAAGCTTGCCAAGGCAGCAGATGCAATTCTGCTTGGCGCCGTTGGTGGCCCCCAGTGGGACAATCTGCCCCGTGAGCAACGCCCCGAGCGCGGCCTGCTGGCCATCCGCAAGGAGCTGAACCTTTTTGCCAACCTGCGCCCGGCCATCCTCTACCCGGAGCTGGCCAACGCCTCCACCCTCAAGCCGGAGGTTGTGGCAGGTCTGGACATCCTCATCGTCCGCGAACTGACCGGCGACATCTATTTTGGGCAACCCCGCGGTATTCGCGAAGAAGGGGGCGAGCGCGTCGGTTTCAACACCATGGTTTACTCGGAATCCGAGATCCGTCGTATCGGCAGGGTCGCCTTCGAGGCAGCTCGCAAGCGTGGCAAGAGGCTGTGTTCGGTGGACAAGATGAATGTTCTCGAATGTACCCAGCTGTGGCGTGACGTGATGATTGAGCTGTCGGCCGACTATCCGGATGTGGAACTGTCCCATATGCTGGTGGATAACGCCGCCATGCAGCTGGTGCGGGCACCCAAGCAGTTTGACGTGATGGTCACCGGCAACATGTTCGGTGACATCCTGTCCGACGAAGCGTCCATGCTCACCGGCTCCATCGGCATGCTGCCGTCCGCATCCCTTGATGCCAACAACAAAGGTCTTTACGAGCCCAGCCATGGCTCCGCCCCCGACATTGCCGGTAAAGGCCTGGCCAATCCGCTTGCCACCATCCTTTCGGCGGCGATGATGCTGCGCTATACCTTCAATCTCGAGGCTCCTGCGGCGAGAATCGAGAACGCCGTCAAGGCAGTGCTGGCGGCAGGCTACCGTACCGGAGACATCTACGAAGCTGGCACTCGTCGTGTCGGCACCAGGGAAATGGGCGACGCGGTCATCGCAGCGCTATAAGCAATCAAGAAAAACATATCAAGTCTGATCGGGGATCAAAATGAAAAGAGTAGGTTTGGTAGGCTGGCGTGGCATGGTTGGCTCCGTGCTGATGCAGCGCATGCGTGAAGAAAACGACTTTGCACTGATCGAACCGGTGTTCTTCACTACCTCCAATCCAGGGGGCAACGCGCCCAACTTCGGGAAGGAAGCCCCTGCACTGAAGGATGCGAAGGACATCGATGAGCTCAAGTCGATGGATATCGTCATCACCTGCCAGGGCGGCGATTACACCAACGAGGTGTACCCCAAGCTGCGTGCCTCCGGTTGGAATGGCCACTGGATCGACGCCGCGTCCGCCCTGCGGATGGACCCGAAGGCCGTGATCATCCTTGATCCGGTTAACCTCAATGTCATCAAGGATTCCCTGGCCAAAGGCGGCCGCGACTGGATTGGCGGCAATTGCACCGTATCCCTGATGCTGATGGCGCTCGGTGGCCTGTTCCAGCGCGATCTGGTCGAATGGGCAACCTCCATGACCTATCAGGCTGCCTCTGGTGCGGGTGCTCAGAACATGCGCGAGCTGCTGTCCCAGATGGGCGAACTCAACCGTTCGGTCAAGGAACTGCTGGACGATCCCGCTTCCGCGATTCTTGACATCGACCGTGAAGTGGCCGGCACCATGCGCGATGAAGCGTTCCCTGCTTCTAATTTTGGTGTTCCGCTGGCGGGTTCCCTCATCCCCTGGATTGACAAGGATCTGGGCAACGGCCAGTCGAAGGAAGAATGGAAGGGCGGCGTCGAAACCAACAAGATTCTCGGCCGGGGAGAGGGCTTCGGTTCGCCGGCAGTACCCATCGACGGTTTGTGTGTCCGTATCGGTGCCATGCGCTGCCACAGCCAGGCTTTGACCATCAAGCTGCGCAAGGACATCCCGATCGATGAGATTGAAGGCATGCTTGCCACCGCCAACGACTGGGTCAAGGTCGTACCCAATCAGCGCGATGTCACCATGCGAGAGCTGACTCCAACCGCTGTCACCGGTACCCTTACGGTCCCCGTCGGCCGCCTGCGCAAATTGGCGATGGGCGGAGAATACCTTTCCGCCTTCACCGTTGGTGACCAACTCCTGTGGGGCGCCGCGGAGCCTTTGCGCCGTATGTTGTGCGTCCTCCTGGAGGACTGAGTCGGATAAGGCGGCCTTGGCCGCCTTTTTTTCATGGGTTACAGGTGTCAGGCAAGTTCAAACATGGCTTGAACTTGCCTGACCAAACCCATGATGTTATGTTCATCAGCAACTCGATTTCGACGACAAGCCTTCGTGCCCAAGAACCTCGTGAAAAGCCGGCTCAAACGCACCCTGATTGCGGCATCCATCAGCGCCCTGTCTCTCGGCGCCAATGCCGCTGGCCTTGGACGAATCACCGTTCTCAGTGGCCTTGGACAGCCCCTTCGTGCCGAGGTGGATATCGCTGCCACGCCGGAAGAGCTCCAGAACATGACCGCCCGTCTGGCAACTGCCGAAGCTTTCAGGCAGGCCGGTATCGACTTTGCTCCTACTGTGAGCGGGCTGCGTATGGCCATCGAGCGGCGCGCTGGTGGCGCTGTCGTGAGGGTGACCAGTGATCGCCCGATCAATGAGCCATTTGTCGACATGTTGATAGAGCTCAACTGGTCGGCTGGTCGGCTTATCCGCGAATACACGTTTTTGCTGGATCCGCCAGACCTCGGTTCAAGCCGTGCCGCCGCGCCGGTCGCTTCGCCCGAGTTGCGTCCTGGAGCTTCGGCGAGTGCAGTCACGGCTGTCAAGCGTCCGCCTGTACCCCGTGCCCCACGATCGGCAACGACAGGGGGGGCAGTGGCCGGAGCCGGACGTACTTACATGGTTCAGCCAGGCGATACCTTGAATCGCATTGCTGCAGAGAACCGGCCTGAAGGTGTTTCGATGGAGCAGATGCTGCTTGCCCTGTTCCAAGGCAATCGTTCGGCGTTCGATGCAGACAACATGAATCGTCTCCAGGCCGGCAAGATTCTCCGGATACCGGATGCAGAAAGTGCCCGCCAGCTGATTGGAGATGCGTCGAGACAGCAGGTTGTCGCCCACTCTTCCGATTTTGGCCGCTATCGGCGGAAGCTCGCGGAGCAGGCTGCGGCCGCTCCTGCAAAGGATGCGCCTGCTCAGCAGGGCAGCAGTGGCCGAATCGGGGCGAAAGTGGAAGACAGGGCGCCCGCTTCCGCTGGCGCCACGGACCAGCTCAAGGTCTCCAAGAGCGAAGAGGGGTTGAAGTCTGGCGCGGCGACAGGAGGTGAGAAGTCTGTTGCCCGCCTCCAGGCCTTGGAAGAGGACTTGGTGTCCCGGGACAAGGCGCTGCGAGAAGCTAATACCCGTTTGGCCGAGCTTGAGAAAAGCATCAAGGAGCTTCAGCGCTTGGTGGAACTCAAGAGCCAGGGCATGGCCCAGGTGCAGCCTGAGCCAGCTCGCACGGAGACGCCGACCACCGCCCCTGTCGCGGAGCCGGCCCCGCAAGCGCAGGCGCCAGCGCCAGCAGTGCCTCCTGAGCCGCAAAAACCGCAGGAGCCTCCTCCCCCTGAAGTCAAGCCCGCACCGCAGCCCACTCCTCCTCAGCCTGCTGTGGTGGAGCCTCCCAAGGCAACCCCGGTGCAGGCAACTGCACCTGAGGATATGTCTTTGCTACTGGGCGGGGGAGGGATCCTCGCCCTGCTGCTGGGCTGGGGGGGGTATAAGATATACCAGCGCCGCACCGCGGGTGGCGCTCCGACCACAACGCCAGCACTCTCCGAGTTTGGTGAGGGTTCCAATTCTGTGTTTGGCAGTGCTGGCGGCCAAAGTGTCGATACTGGGAGTAGCAGTCAGATTCAGACCGATTTCAGCCAGTCGGGTCTTTCATCCATCGATACGGACGAAGGCGTCGATCCAGTGGCTGAGGCTGATGTATACATGGCTTATGGGCGCGATGCCCAAGCCGAGGAGATTCTGCTTGACGCTTTGAAGACTGACCCCGGTCGCACTGGAGTGCACCTCAAGCTCCTGGAAATCTACGCGCAGCGAAAGAATCTCAAGCAGTTCGAAACGACAGCTACCGAGTTGTATTCGTTGACTGGCGGCAACGGCCCTGATTGGGAGAAAGCCGCTTCCATGGGCAGGAAGTTCGATCCCGACAGTCCGCTCTACCGTATTCCTGCGCCCGGTAGCACGCAGTCCGCTCCGGCCACCAAATCTGCAGTTGCCGTAGGAGCGGCGGCGGCCGTTGCTGTTGGAGAAACAGGTTTTGTTCAAGCAGGGCAGGCCCGTCCTGCGGTAAGAGAGCCCGCTCCCGCTCCTGCCGATTTTATGGCAACGGTTGCGGTATCAGATGATCCGCTGGAGTCTCCTTCGCAGCTGAAGGACACCTGGGCGCTGCCCGGCGAACTTAATCAGTATGCCAGTCTTGAGGACATCGAGCGGGCAGTGGCTCCTACTCCTGCGCAGGGGCTGTCCACCGGCATTCCCGACACCTCGGTTCTCGACTTTGATCTGGATCTGAATTCCGATGCAGGTACGCCTGCATCCACCGTTTCCGCCCCGTCGTCGAATGGCACCTTGAGTGGCGGACTTGACTTCGATCTCGGACTTGATCTTGACACCACCTCGGCGGTGACGCCGGGTGCCGGAGCGACGCTGGTAGCGGGGGATGCCCTGGCGCGTAGCTTTGAAGAGACGTCCACGCGCCCGCAGCGGGTTTCAGAGAATTTCAGCCTACCCGATCCGAGTGATCTGGATTTTGAGATCAGTTCAGAGTTTGGTGAAAGGCACGCTTCTCCTGGATCCGATGCCACGGTGGACGTTGACCTCACGGCAACGCTTGCCGATGACGCGTTGCGATTGCCCGTTGATACGGCAACGGTCGATCTCGAGAAGACCAGTTTTGACAGTAGTCTGCTGGATTTTGATTTCGAGCTGGACGAAAACTCCGGTGCTGGCCTTGCATCGTCCAATGGCTCTACGCAAGTGGCGGACCTTGGATCTATCGATCTTGATCTCAAGGGTGCCGCTTCGGCGCCTCTTGAATTGCCGGATGCGGGGCCTCCTACAGAGCCTCCCCTCGATCTCGATCTGCAACAGGAGGTGGCCACCAAACTTGAGCTTGCGCGCGCCTATGAAGAAATGGGTGACAAGGATGGGGCCAAGGAGTTGGTCGAAGAAGTTCTGCGAGACGGTACCGGACGCCAAAAGGAAGAAGCCCAGACGATCCTGGCCCGACTGTCCTGATCTGCAAGAGGGCTCCAAGTTCAGCTTGGATGCGTGATTTCCATCCGGCCTCCCGACTTATCCTCTGGGGTTGGCTTGTTGTGGCGACACAGTTGGCCCGAGGCCCCCTGTTGTGGGGTTTCGGGTTTTTCATTGGCGCGCTTGCGCTCGTTACTTCGTCCCGTCGTGCGTGGATGCTTGTTCGGCGAGTTCGCTACCTTCTCCTTGCAGTAATTGTGCTATTCGGATTTTCCACTCCAGGTGAAGTTGCCCTGCCGTTGCTTGGCCAGGCAAGTCCAAGTATCGAAGGTTTGTCTCTTGCGCTTACGCATTCGATGCGCTTGCTGGTGACGGTGATGCTGGTCGCCATCCTTCTCGAATACCTGGATGGGCCCTTGTTGATTGCGGGCCTGATTGCAGTGGCGAGACCGCTCGCATTGTTGGGGCTTTCCTCAGAGCGCCTCGCCGTTCGTCTCATGCTGGTGCTTAGATACGCGCAAGAGCCGCCACCTGGGGGGTGGAGGGCGTTGTTGGTCGCGGGGACGGACCGGGACGATGAAGTCCTGGCTTTGCCGCGGGCGACCATCGGATGGTGGGACTGGATTGTTATCGTTACGGTGACGCTGCTCGGTACGTATGGAGTGTTCTTGTGAGGGTGGCGATTGGTGTTGAGTATGCGGGCAACGCCTACGAGGGGTGGCAGACGCAACCTCACGGACGGACCGTGCAAAATGCACTCGAACGTGCGCTCGAGACAATTGCCGGAGAGCCTGTCAAGCTGATCTGCGCGGGCCGAACAGACACGGGCGTTCACGCAACGGCACAGGTTGCTCATTTTGATACGACGGCACACAGGCCCTTGGAAGCGTGGGTGCGGGGTGTAAATAGTCATCTTCCGGCGAGTATCGGTGTGCTGTGGGCGGTGGAAGTGAGTGATGATTTTCATGCCCGTTTCAGTGCCACGTCCCGGCGCTACCGTTATGTGTTGCTCAATCGTCGTGTGCGGCCGGGGTTGCTTGAAGGACGGGTCGGCTGGACCCATGGTCCGTTGAACGTGGCTGCAATGAATGAGGCTGCGCAGTGTCTTCTCGGGGAGCATGACTTCACCTCTTTCCGGGCCGCGCAGTGTCAGGCGAAGTCGCCAGTGCGTCTTATTCACAGTGTTTCGGTGATGCAGTCTGGTGATATGGTCGTGTTTGACTTCCATGCCAACGCCTTCCTTCATCACATGATCCGCAATCTTGTTGGTTCCTTGGTCTATATCGGTAAGGGGCGATGCCCGGTGGCTTGGATGGCGAAGTTGCTTGCCGCCCGTCAGCGCAGTCTGGCGGCCCCTACTTTTGCTCCCGATGGCCTCTATCTTTGCGGTGTCGAGTACCCAGGGCGATGGCCGCTTCCCTGTGGCGGGCGTATCATCGCGCCTCCCCAACTCCTTGTGACGTGATCGCCGTGCATCGCACCCGAATCAAGATCTGTGGCCTGACCCGTGAGGAAGATGTCCGCGCGGCCGTGACTGCTGGTGCCGATGCCATCGGATTCGTCTTTTATCCTCCCAGCCCGCGTTATGTCACGCCGGCCCGTGCGGCAGAACTGGCTGCGCTGTTGCCGCCATTCGTCACTGCAGTGGGGTTGTTCGTGAATCCTTCCCGGGCTGACGTGGTGCAAACTCGGAGTGAGGTTCCACTGCAACTGCTGCAGTTTCATGGGGATGAGACGGAGCCCGATTGCCTCGGGCATGGTCTGCCCTTCATCAAGGCGGCACGGATGCGGCCTGGGCTTGATCTGCTAAAATACGCGGCTGCCTTTGCGGGTGCTCAGGGATTGCTCCTTGACGCCTTTGTTGAAGGTTATGGTGGCGGTGGCGAAACCTTTGACTGGTCGCTGATTCCGTCAGAACTGCCCTTGCCCTTGATCCTGTCCGGCGGTCTGCATTCGGGTAATGTTGCCGAGGCAGTAAGACGTGTCCGGCCGTGGGCGGTGGACGTGTCGAGCGGTGTTGAGGCTGCCAAAGGAATCAAGGATGCCGCTCGGATCACCGAGTTTATTGCCGGAGTTCGAAATGCAGATGGCTGATGCCCCCTATGATCTTCCCGACGCGCGCGGTCACTTTGGCCCCTACGGCGGTATTTTTGTCGCCGAGACTTTGATCCCGGCATTGACCGAACTGCGGGTGGCTTACGAAGAAGCCCAGCGTGATCCGGCTTTCGTGGCAGAGTTCGAGTACGAACTGAAGCATTACGTGGGGCGTCCCAGCCCTATCTATCACGCCAAGCGCTGGTCCGGGCTCCTTGGCGGGGCTCAGATCTACCTTAAGCGGGAAGACCTGAATCACACGGGTGCTCACAAAGTCAATAACTGCATTGGTCAGGCCATGCTTGCCCGCAGGATGAAAAAGCCGCGGGTGATCGCCGAGACCGGCGCGGGACAGCACGGTGTGGCGACGGCTACAGTAGCCGCGCGTTATGGCATGGAGTGCGTCGTATATATGGGTTCCGAGGACGTTCGGCGGCAGGCCGCGAACGTCTATCGCATGAAGTTGCTGGGCGCTACTGTGGTACCGGTCGAAAGCGGCTCGAAGACCCTCAAGGACGCCCTCAACGAGGCGATGCGTGACTGGGTCACCAATATCAACAACACTTTCTACATCATCGGCACTGTTGCCGGACCACATCCTTATCCCATGATGGTCCGGGATTTTCAGGCGGTGATTGGGAAGGAGTGCATCGAGCAGATGCCCGACATGACAGGCCGCCAACCGGACTACGTGATTGCCTGCGTGGGCGGAGGCTCAAACGCGATGGGGATATTTCACCCCTACATCGGTCATGGTGATGTTCGTCTGGTCGGTGCCGAGGCGGCCGGTAGTGGCATCGAGACGGGGCAGCATGCGGCTTCCCTCTCGGCCGGCAGGCCTGGTGTTCTGCATGGTAACCGTACTTATCTGCTACAGGACGAAGACGGCCAGATTATTGAAACCCACTCGATCTCCGCAGGGCTCGACTATCCTGGCGTGGGCCCGGAGCATGCCTGGCTTAAAGACATCCAGCGCGCTGAGTACGTGGGAATCACTGATGCGGAGGCGCTTCAGGCCTTCCATGATCTTTGCCGCTTCGAGGGCATCATTCCGGCGCTGGAGTCGTCCCATGCGCTAGCCTATGCTGCCAAGCTCGCTCCGACGCTCCCGAAGGACAAGATCCTCCTTGTGAATCTGTCGGGTCGTGGCGACAAGGACATGCACACCGTTGCCGAGAAGTCCGGCATCCAGTTCTGATTTCGCTCCCCTGTCCGGGTTTCCGGATGGGGTCGCAAACAATTTATAGCCATCCATGTCCAGAATCCAACACACTTTCAAACGGCTTGAGAGCGAAGGGCGCAAGGCGCTGATTCCGTTCATCACCGCGGGTGATCCGGCTCCCGAAATGACGTTGCCGCTGATGCAGGCACTTGTGGCGGGGGGGGCAGACATCATTGAGCTTGGTGTGCCCTTTTCGGACCCCATGGCTGATGGTCCGACGATCCAGCGTGCCTCCGAACGTGCTTTGGCCGCTGGCATGAGCATGCGCAAGGTGCTTGATATTGTGCGGAGCTTTCGGGCTACTGGCGATCAGACGCCAGTCGTACTGATGGGGTATGCCAATCCCATTGAGGCCATGGGGGTGGAGCGTTTCGCCAAGGCTTCCGCTGAGGCGGGTGCCGACGGGGTGCTCGTGGTGGATTATCCCCCCGAGGAGTGCCGGGATTTTGCCGGGATTTGCAGGGCTGCGGGTCTGGATCCCATCTTTTTGCTCGCGCCCACATCCACCGAGCGCCGATTTGACGATGTGGCCGCGGTGGGAAGTGGCTATATCTACTATGTATCCCTTAAGGGTGTCACGGGGTCGGCAGCGCTGGATCTGGATGAGGTTGCCCGTCGTATCCCCGCGATTCGTGAGCGTGTGGGCATGCCTGTCGGGGTTGGTTTCGGTATCCGTGATGGTGCGACGGCGGCAAAAATTGCCGCTCTGGCAGACGCAGTGGTGATCGGTAGCCGGATCATTGAAGAAATCGAGGGCAGCACGGCTGAAGACGCTCCTGAAAAAGTGGAGGCCTTCATGCGGGGTGTCCGGCATGCAATTGACTCTGCAGGGGAGCGCCCATGAGCTGGTTAAAGAAGCTGCTGCCTCCGAAGATTAAGCGCGAGACGCCGTCCGCGCGCAAATCCATCCCGGAAGGTTTGTGGAGCAAGTGTCCTGCTTGCGAGGCCGTGCTGTACCGCTCGGATCTCGAAAGCAACCAAAATGTCTGTCCCAAATGCGGGCATCACCAACGTATCCGGGCACGTCAACGCATTGATTTGTTGCTCGATCCTGAAGGGCGATTCGAAATCGGTGCGGAGGTGGTGCCGGTTGATCCATTGAAGTTCAAGGATTCCCGACGTTACCCCGATCGTCTTGCGGCGGCCAACGAGGATACGGGTGAAGCCGATGCCCTTGTGGTGGTGCAGGGCGCAATCAAAACCGTCCCGGTGGTTGTTGCATGCTTTGAGTTCGAGTTTCTTGGTGGGTCCATGGGGTCCGTGGTGGGCGAGCGTTTTGTACGCGGTGTAAAGGCCGCGCTTGAGCAGCGCCTCCCCTTTATCTGTGTGACGGCCACCGGCGGGGCGCGCATGCAGGAAGGCTTGTTTTCGCTGATGCAGATGGCCAAGACCACCGCTGCCATCACTCAGCTTGCGGAACGCAGACTGCCTTTCATCACGCTGCTTACCGATCCGACCATGGGTGGTGTTTCTGCAAGTTTCGCCTTCATGGGAGACTTGGTTATCGGAGAACCCGGTGCCCTGATCGGCTTTGCCGGGCCGCGGGTGATTGAACAGACGGTGAGGGAAACGCTCCCCCCTGGCTTCCAGCGTTCGGAATTCCTGCTTGAGAAGGGTGCATTGGACATGATCATTGATCGTCGCGAGCTGCGCGACAAGCTTTCCGAGCTCATCACGTTGCTGACCCGCCAAGCCTCGGTCGCCACTGCATCTTGATCATGCAGTTGCCTGAGACCCTCGATGGCTGGCTGAGCCTTCTTGAGGCCCGTCACGGTCAATCAATCCAGCTCGGCCTTGATCGTGTGCAGAAGGTTCGAGATGCCCTTGCGCTTCCCAAGACCTGCCCGCTGATCACTGTTGGTGGTACGAATGGCAAGGGGTCAACCTGTGCGCTGCTTGAGTCCGTGCTGTTGGCTGCAGGCTATCGCGTCGGCGTTTACACATCCCCTCATCTGCTGCGCTATAACGAGCGTGTTCGCATTGACGGTCGAGATGCGCCCGACACACTGCTTGTCGATGCTTTCGGGGAGGTTGAGCACGCCCGGGGCGAGATACCGCTGACCTATTTCGAACACGGAACCCTGGCCGCGTGGGTAGCCTTCTGTCGCGCCGGACTCGATGCGATTATTCTTGAGGTGGGGCTGGGTGGGCGCCTCGATGCGGTCAACGTTTTCGAGCCCGACTGCGCCATCGTTACCAGCGTTGCCATGGACCACATGGAGTTCCTTGGGGGTACCCGCGAAGCCATAGGGTTCGAGAAGGCAGGGATCTTTCGAAGTGGTCGTCCGGCCATCTGTGCTGATCCAATCCCACCCGCGTCCCTCATCGCGCATGCAGAGTCTATCGGTGCGAAGTTGTGGGTGAGCGGACGGGATTTCGGCTTTGCCGGTGACCAGAACCAGTGGGCCTTCTGGATTGCGGGTGGCAGTAGGCGGGGTGGATTGGCGTACCCGGCGCTGCGCGGCACCAACCAGTTGCTGAACGCGGCGGCGGTGATGGCTACGTGTGAAGCGTTGCGTGACATCCTTCCGGTGCCGATGCAGGCGGTGCGTCAAGGCTTCATGCTAGTCGATCTTCCCGGGCGTTTTCAGGTGCTGCCCGGACGTCCAACGGTGGTTCTCGATGTTGCTCATAACCCGCAGGCTGCGGGTGTTCTCAACGAGAATCTTGCCAGCATGGGCTTCTTTCCGGAAACGTGGGCGGTGGTGGGGATGCTTGCGGACAAGGATGTGAAAGGCGTGGTTCGTCTGCTTCAAGATCGGGTTGACCACTGGGTTGTTGCGGGCTTGCCTGGGCCGAGAGGCCTCAATGCCGCCGCCTTGGCCAATATCATCCGGGATTGCGGTGCCGACGGTGACATTGTCGAATACGGCTCAGCGCGAGAGGCCTACACGCATGCGCGTGGGAGTGCGGCCGAGGGTGATAGAATCGTAGTCTTTGGTTCTTTCCTGACCGTGGCAGACGTGCTTGCCGCCCGGGAGACCCAGTAATTGGTGCAGTTGCAAGATGGCGGATAACGATACCCAGGTCGACCTCAAAAAGCGCGCCCGCAGGCGCCTCGTCGGATCCGCAGCGCTTGCCCTTGCGGCCGCCATCGTCCTTCCGATGGTGATGGATCACGAGCCCCGCACACCCACGCAGGATGTCCAGATCCGTATTCCCGGGCAGGAAGGCAGCAATTTCACCTCGCGCGTGATTACCGGCAAGGGACCGGCGCCCAGTCAACCTGTTGCAGGCGCGGTAGCCGAGGAGACCGCCCCGCCGGTTGTGGATGAGGCCGTTCGCCGCAAGCCGGAGTCCGAGTCCGACAGTCCGGTTTTCAAACCTGGCGAGGAGCTTATTCCGCCTCCCCGCAAGGTGGAGCAGCCCAAAGCCGAGGCCCGCGCCGAGGCGTTGCCCAAGCCTGATCCCAAGCTCGAAGCCGCGAAATTGAAGGAGAAGGAACGCGAGCGAGAGAAGGAGAAAGAAAGGGAGAAGGCCCAGGCGGAAGCAGCGCGCGCGAAGGCTTTGCTTGCCGGTGTTACTCCCAAGGCTGGCGGTCCGGATAGCCCGCACGTGGTGTCGCTTGGCGCGTATCGGGAGGCGGGCAACGTTTCCATACTCCGTGCCAAGTTGAAGGCTGAGGGCTATCCTTCTTACACTGAGTCCTTGGGGGACAAGGTGCGGGTGCGGGCTGGACCTTTCCCGAACAAGGCTGCCGCCGACAAGGCCGCCACACGGATCAGCAAAATCCTCGGTGTCCCTGCATCCGTGGTGGCTAAGCCCTGAAGTCTGACTTTTGAACGGCCTTGATTACGCCCTTCTGGGCCTGCTGGGTTTATCAGCCGCGCTGGGCTTCTGGCGTGGTCTGCTTTCCGAGATCGTGGCGCTTGGGGCCTGGATATTGGCATTCGTGATTGCCAGGACTTTCGCAGCGGACGTCCAGCCATACCTGGTCAGTTGGGTCAAGGAGCCTTTGCTCCAGGGCATCGCGGCTTTTCTGCTGGTGTTCGTCACCATACTGCTGGTGGTTGCGCTGGTGCGCTGGTTGTTGAGCGAATTGATTCGCGCCGCCGGCCTGGGTGTTGCGGACCGCTTCCTCGGGGCCTGTTTTGGCCTTATGCGCGGGGGGGCGATCATCTTTTCAGTGGCCTTGCTCGTCGGCATCGGCGGCTTTGGCAAGGAGGCGTGGTGGCAGGCGGCCCAATTGTCGGCCCCGCTAGAGACCGCCGTGATGGCTTCAAGACCGTGGCTCCCCGAGCTTCTGGCAAATAGACTTAGATACCGATAGGTGGTTTGAAATGTGTGGGATTCTGGGCGTAGTAGCGATGACACCCGTCAATCAGCTTCTTTATGACGGTCTGCAGGTGCTCCAGCATCGGGGGCAGGATGCCGCGGGAATTGCCACTGCGGAAGGCGGGAAATTCCACATGCACAAGGCTTCCGGCCTTGTTCGCGATGTGTTTCGCACGCGCAACATGCGTGATCTGCCGGGCAACTGGGGTATCGCGCATGTTCGCTATCCGACCGCAGGTTCGGCTTCAGCCGCCGCGGAGGCGCAGCCGTTCTACGTCAATTCGCCATTTGGCTTGATGCTGGCTCACAACGGTAACCTCACCAACTCGGAAGAACTGAAGCGTGAGATGTTCCTTTCCGACTTGCGGCATATCAACACCAATTCTGATTCGGAAGTACTGCTCAACGTCCTTGCCCACGAGCTTCAGGCCGCGGCGAAGAGTTTTCGTCTGGACGAGGAAACGGTGTTCACGGCCGTTGCGGGGGTGCATCGCCGTTGTCGCGGTGCCTACGCTACGGTGGCCATGATCTCGGGTACCGGCCTGCTGGCGTTCCGTGATCCCTACGGAATCCGACCGCTCGTCATCGGGCGCAATGACACGCCGAAGGGCACCGAATGGCTTGTGGCGTCAGAAAGCGTCGCGCTCGATGTCATGGGTTTCAAGCTGGTTCGTGATGTGGCGCCCGGTGAGGCGATACTCATTGATACGGAAGGGCGTTTTCATAGTCGCCAGTGTGCGAGCCACACCGTTCACGCCCCCTGCATGTTCGAGTTTGTCTACCTTGCCCGTCCCGATTCACTGATTGACGGTATTTCGGTTTACGATGCCCGCATCAAGATGGGTGAGTTTCTTGCCCGCAAGTTGCGCGCCACGATGCCTCATTTGAAGGTGGACGTGGTCATTCCCATCCCGGACTCCAGTCGCCCGTCGGCCACGGAGATGGCGCATCAGCTGAATGTCCCTTACCGCGAAGGTTTCGTCAAAAACCGCTATATCGGCCGTACCTTCATCATGCCCGGGCAGGCCATCCGACGTAAGTCGGTGCGACAGAAGTTGAACACGATCCACCAGGAGTTCAAGGGCAAGAACGTGCTGCTGGTGGACGACTCCATTGTTCGTGGTACCACCAGCCGCGAGATCGTCCAGATGGCAAGGGATGCGGGAGCGAGTAAAGTCTTTATGGCGTCCGCGGCGCCTCCCGTACGCTACGCGAACGTATACGGCATTGATATGCCGACCAAGGGTGAGTTGATCGCGAGTGACCGTACTGAAGAAGAGATCTGCGCCGAGATTGGTGCTGACGCCCTGATCTATCAGGATCTCGACGATCTCAAGCTGGCGGTTCAGGCCATCAATCCCGCCATCTCGGTTTTCGAAACCTCTTGTTTCGACGGTTGCTATGTGACTGGCGACGTGACGCAGGAGTATCTTTCCGGTGTTGAGACGCAGCGCAATGATGCGGCGGGAAGGCCGGTCAATGAAGATGGTGGTGGCCAGATGGACCTCAATCTTGTTTCCCGGAGCGAAAGTTGAGTCAGTATTCCCTGGATGGACTGGGTCTCGATACGCTTGCCGTCAGGTCGGGAATCGAGCGTAGCCAATTCAATGAGCATTCAGAAGCGCTGTACCTGACGTCGAGCTTCGTATTCGACAACGCAGCCCAGGCGGCAGCACGTTTCTCCGGAGAGGAAGACGGAAACGTTTACGCCCGTTTCACCAACCCGACGGTTACGGCGATGCAACAGCGTCTGGCCGCGCTGGAGGGGGCGGAGGCCTGTGTTGCGACTGCATCAGGAATGGCAGCGATCATGTCTGCCGTGATGGCCCTTCTCAGTGCTGGCGACCACATCGTGGCGTCGCGTGGGCTTTTCGGTGCCACGCAACAACTCTTTGGCAACATCCTGTCGCGTTTTGGTATTGAGACGACATTTGTGCCGGCAACGGATCTTGATGCTTACCGCGCCGCGGTGAATCCGAAGACGCGCCTGTTCTTTGTTGAATCGCCATCCAATCCGCTCACCGAGTTGGTGGATATTCCTGCGGTTGCCGCCATTGCCCACGAAGCAGGGGTCTTGCTGGCGGTGGACAATTGTTTTTGTTCGCCGGCTTTGCAGCAGCCTCTCAAACTTGGGGCAGATCTGGTAATCCACTCCGCTACCAAGTATCTGGATGGTCAAGGGAGGGTGTTGGGGGGAGCCGTGTGTGGCAGCAGGGCCTTGGTCGACGAGGTGTTCAAGTTCCTGCGCACGGCGGGCCCGTGCATTTCACCGTTCAATGCTTGGGTGATTCTCAAGGGGCTGGAGACCTTGCGTATCCGCATGGCCGCCCAATCCGCTGCAGCCCTTGAACTGGCTGGCTGGCTGGAAACCCAGCCGCAGGTGGCACGTGTGTATTACCCTGGGCTCCCGTCCCATCCGCAATACGAACTCGCATGCAGGCAGCAGAGTAGTGGCGGCGCGATCGTCAGCTTCGAGGTGCGGGGCGGGCGGGAAGAAGCCTGGAAAGTGGTGGATGCGACACGCGTCGTGTCCATCACAGCCAATCTCGGGGATACCAAGACCACCCTGACGCATCCGGCATCGACGACCCACGGACGTATCTCGCCGGAAGCACGCGAGGCGTCGGGGATCCGTGAGAGTTTGTTGCGTATCGCGGTGGGGCTGGAGGCTGTCGATGACCTCAAGGCCGATCTGGCCCGGGGGCTGGCACTTATTGCCTGAGTGGCGTCATTCGAGGGGCTGGCGGGAGAGCACTCCGTCAGCCCAGACGAGTACTTCTCCCTGTGCCTTCCCCTCGGACTCCCTCCAGTCGGCCAGCACCCAGCGTTCGCAGGTATGACCGTCTACTTCGATCTGGTGCCTGGCGGGTCGATGGGTATGACCGTGAATCAGGAGCGGGTAGTTGTGGGAACGGAGCAGAGAGGCGATGGCGTCCGAATTTGCATCCATGATCTCGGCGCTCTTGCCCGCCTTGGCTGCCTCGCTCTTCTGGCGGATGCCGGCTATGAACTGCTTGCGGGCGACGAGGGGTTGTCCGAGGAACTGGGTTTGATAAGCCTGAGTGCGGACCTGAGCACGAAACGCCTGATAGGCCGTGTCGTCCGTACATAGGCTGTCACCATGGCATAAGAGTACAGCCTGCGTTCCAAGACGGATCAATGTAGGTTCGGGCAGGATATCCAGACGAGCACGACGTGCGAACTCGGCGCCTATCAGGAAGTCACGGTTGCCGGGCATGAAATGGATACGGGTGCCGTTTTGGGCGAGCGCCGCCAGTTGATTCGCCAGGCTATCGTTCAGGGGATCTTCATGGTCGTCGTCCCCTGCCCAGTATTCGTAAAGATCACCCAGGATGTAGAGCGCTTCCGCGTCCCTCGCGGGACCCGCGAGATAACGCTCGAAGATCGCTGTCAGCGCGGGACGGTCGACCGTGAGATGGAGGTCGGAAATGAAATGTACTTGCATGCGCCGATCGTCCCTTGATGAAGCTGCTCAGATGATTTCCGCGCTCTGGATGACGACGTCGTCCTTGGGCACATCCTGATGGAAACCGCTGCTACCGGTCTTCACCCCCTTGATCTTTTCAACGACGTCTATGCCTTCGCTGACCTTGCCGAACACGCAATAGCCCCAGCCTTGCATGTCGGGGGAGCGGTGGTTGAGGAAATCATTGTCGGCAACGTTGATGAAGAACTGAGCCGTGGCTGAGTGAGGGGCGTTGGTGCGGGCCATGGCGATGGTGCCGGCCTCGTTCTTAAGTCCGTTGTTGGCTTCGTTCTGGATGGGCTCTCCGCAAGGTTTTTGCTTCATTCCCGGTTCAAAGCCACCACCCTGGATCATGAAACCATTGATCACTCGGTGAAAAATCGTGTTGTTGTAGTGGCCGGCTTCCACGTAGGCGAGGAAATTCTTGACCGTTTCGGGGGCTTTTTCGGCGTTCAGTTCGATAACAATTTCGCCGTGGTTGGTGGTGAGTTTGACAGCCATGTTGGGGGCTCCTGTAGGAAAGACGGTTACTTGGTTGTTTTTTCGGGAAGCTGACGGGCCGATTCGATAAGGATCGGTGTAGCCGGTACATCCCGGTGGAAGCCGCGGGTGGTCGTTGGTTCCTTGCCGATCTTGCGGACCACATCCATGCCCTCGGTGACCTTGCCGAAGACGGTGTAGCCCCAGCCGTCCGGAGAGGGGTAATTGAGAGAGCGATTGTCTTCAAGGTTGATGAAGAACTGAGCGGTTGCAGAGTGAGGATTCTGCGTGCGGGCCATGGCGATCGTGCCTGCATCATTCCTCAGGCCATTCTTGCCCTCGTTCTCGACTGGGGCGCGGGTCGCTTTCTCCTCCATGGCGCTATTCATGCCGCCGCCTTGAATCATGAAACCATTGATAACGCGGTGAAATATCAGGCCGTTGTAATGACCACTTTTCACGTAATCAAGGAAGTTTGCTACCGATTTTGGGGCCTTCTCGGGATAGAGTTCCAGCACGATGTTGCCCGCGCTGGTCTTAAGTTCGACCATCGGGTTGGCGGCGGTAGCGAGAAGTGCATTGCCGGCAAGGGCAGCTGCGAGGAGGATTTTCTTCATGGTGGTTCCGTGAAAAAGTGATTTCGCGCTCATGCGAAACCTTCATAGATGATCTTCCAGCGCCCGCCTTCCTTCACCCAATATTGACGTTTCTTCAGGGTGTTCGAAAGGTTGTTGCTTCGGTAGTCCTGCTCAAAGGTGACGACAATCATGTCCTCCTTGCCAGGATTGCGAAAAACACTGAGCTTGCTCAGATCGACTTTGATCCATGACTTGCCTGCGGCAACCAGGCGTTTCTGCTGAGCCCACTGGGCATAGTCGCCCTCATTGTTGCGGAAGGCTCGGGAATAGTGGGCGAGGTAGCGATCAACGTCGCGGCTTTCCCAGTCTCTTCGCCAGGCTTCGATCTCGCGGTTGAGGGCGGCGCGTTCGCTGGCCCAGTCGTCCAGGCTCAGCCACTCGATCGTGTTGCTGATGATGACGGGGGTCAAGCCAATCTGCAGATAGCCTGACAGGGCATCCAGATCCTGATTGGTCAGGACGACGCAGCCGTCCGATGCCCGCGGAGGACGTGAGTACGTATCGCTGGGCGTTCCATGCAGCCAAATACCATGGCCATTTCGGCCTTGTTGGCGGTCCCATTCGTTCGGGTAGTTGATGGGGAAGGCTCCGCTTCCATAGAAATCCGAAAGCTTCTGTCGAGGCAGATTGGCGGTGACGTGGTAAACCCCCACAGGCGTTCGCTTGTCGCCCTCCCGTGTCTTCTCCGCGCCAAGCTTGCCATGGGCAATATAGTAGTCGGCGACGAAACGTGGGCGCCCGTTGTCGTTCTGATAGATGTAAAGCCGTGAGCGCTGGGTGTCCACCACAACGGCGAATTTCTGATCAGGCTCCATCTGCAGCAGGTAGCGCGGAACATAATTGCTCGGCGGCTTGTTGCGATAGGCCTTCAGACGGGCAATCGCCTCCTCACGAAGATCGGAAAGTTTCTCGGCTGGAGCATCGGGTGAGGCCCCAAAAGCGCTCAGTGGCCGGGCTCGGGCAAGGAGAAGATCCCCGCGGATGAGGTGGGCGAGGCGAAAATTTGGGTGGCGCAGAAGAAGGGCATCAATCCGTTTGAGTGCGTCCTCCGTTCGGTGCTGTTCAATGTCGCGTATGACCTCGCCAATAGTCACATCTGCGTCGGGAAGCCCCGATGACCGAGCGCTTCCCGAGGCCGACGCTACAAGCGGAGCACAGAGGAAGGCGAGGGCGAACGCCCACGGCAAGGCAAACTGCACATGGCGCATTAACCGCCTACCCGCTCCTGCTGGATAACCCACTTGCCATCCTGATTGATGAGATTGAGTGTCTTGTTTGACGAGGTGGACAGGTTTGCAGAACGATAGTGCTGACGAAGCTTGACGGTAGCTCGATCACCATTCACGGAGACGACCTTGACATTTTCGAGGTCAACCTCGATGGAGCCGGGTTTGGTAAGGCGCTGGGCGCGCTCTTCTTCCCAGGCCTTGCGGTTGAGACCCTTGGGTGGCTCAAAGTCACGCGCATAATGACCAAGGTAGGCCTTTACGTCCTTGCGAGACCAAGCCCCGGCCCAACTTTGCACCGCCTTGGAAATCACTGCCGCCTGGGGGGGCGTGTCGTCCTTAGGTTCCGGCCGCTTGGCAACGGGCTTGGGCTCTTCCTTCACGGCAGGACTCGGCGTTGCGACGGCGGCAGGCGCGGGAACTGTTGCTTTTGCTGGCGCCGCCGCAGGGGGAGGCACGGGCGTGGGTTTGGCAGGCGCGGGAGTGATCGCCGCGATCGGTGGGGGCGGTGCGGGCTTTGCCACCTGGGCCTGCGGTGCAGTTGCCGGGGTTGCCGGGCGGCCCGTCTTGCCGGAAACACTGATCATTTCGCGGATGAGAGCCAGCTTGTTCTGGGCTGCCACGTTGGATGAGTCGAGCGCGAGTGCCTTATCGTAGGCCTGACTGGCCAGGCGGGCGTAGATGTCGCCAAGGTTCTCGTGCGCAGTGGCGTAACTCGGATGGGTGCGGATGGCCATCTCGAGGGCATTGCGAGCTTTGTCGTACTGACGTTGCTGCGCGTACAGGACCGCCAAGTTGTTGTAGGGCTCAGGCAGTTCCGGGTAGTCGTCGGTCAGCTTCTGGAAGACCGCGATGGCTTCGGCGCTGCGACCGAGTTCTGACAACACGACACCTTTAAGGAATCGAACCTGGGCGTCCCGTGGCTTGGAGGCAAGGATGTTGTCTGCACGTTCAAGGGCCTGGGAATACTGTCCTTGTTTGACCAAGGCCTGGAGGTCTTGTATCGGGTCGGCCCGGACGGGGCTGCAGATCAGGCTTGCAAGGAGCAGTGAGGCGGCCAGGGCTCGTTTTGACATGTGATATCATTCGCCGGCGCGCGCGGACACGCAGTGGCTGTTGTTTTCGGGTTGATTGGCAGCTGCTTATTTTATCAAGAAGCTTGGCTGCCTACCATGAGCGCTTCCCGGTTTCTTCATTGTGTGGCGCCAAGTTTGCCTTTTTCCTGTTTGCGGCCAAGTCAGTATGGCCTGTTGTCTGCATTGGTTTCTCCCCATCCTTCGGTTTCAGTACTGTCTTTCTCATGTTGAAAATTCATAACTCCCTTTCCAGAAAGAAAGAGCAGTTCAAGCCTATCGAGCCTGGCAAGGTCCGTATGTATGTTTGCGGAATGACGGTCTACGACTATTGTCACCTGGGGCATGCGCGGGTCATGGTGGTGTTCGATATGGTGGCTCGCTGGCTTCGGACAAGCGAGTATCAAGTCACCTATGTGCGAAACATCACCGATATCGACGACAAGATCATCAAACGAGCTGGGGAGAACGGCGAGAGTATTCGCACCCTGACAGATCGCTTCATTGCGGCGATGCACGAGGATGCCGATGCACTTGGTGTGCAGCGCCCCGATCATGAACCGCGGGCGACTGAGTTCGTGGCCCCGATGCAGAGACTGATTGGGGATCTGGTGGGGAATGGCCTCGCGTACCAGGCGGATAACGAGGACGTGTGCTTCGCGGTGCGTAAGTTTGACGGTTATGGCAAGTTGTCGGGCAAGTCCCTGGATGAGTTGCGTGCGGGTGAACGGGTCGAGGTGGCGGGCGGCAAGCAGGACCCTCTCGATTTCGTGCTGTGGAAGCATGCCCGGCCCGACGAACCCGAAGAGGTGAAATGGGCTTCTCCATGGGGGCTGGGGCGCCCGGGTTGGCACATCGAGTGTTCTGCGATGAGTTCGGAGTTACTGGGAGCCCATTTCGACATTCATGGCGGCGGGGCCGATTTGCAGTTTCCGCACCATGAGAACGAAATCGCCCAAAGTGAGGGCGCCCATCAGTGTTCATTTGTCAACTACTGGATGCACAACGGATTTGTGCGCGTCGACGATGAGAAGATGTCCAAGAGCCTGGGCAACTTCTTCACGATCCGTGACGTATTGAAAGGGTACGCCCCGGAGGTGGTGCGTTTCTTCATCCTACGCGCTCACTATCGAAGCCCCCTTAACTATTCTGATGCCCATCTCGTAGACGCGCGAAGTGCGCTTTCGCGGCTCTATACTGCTCTGCGTAACGTCACTCCCGCTCCGATTGAAGCGGTTGACTGGTCTGCCCCTGCGGCTCAGCGCTTCAAGCAGGCCATGGATGATGATTTCAATACGGCTGAAGCGCTGTCGGTTCTTTTCGATCTGGCAGCAGAAGCGAATCGCAGCCAATCCGCAGAGATCTCTGGTCTGCTCAAGGCCTTGGGCAAGGTCCTTGGCTTGCTCGAGCAGGAGCCTACGACCTTCCTCCAGGGGGGGGCCGAGAGTTCTGGGGAGGATGTGGCTGCAATTGAAGCGCAGATTGAGGCGCGGATCGCAGCCAAGAAGGCACGTGATTTTGCTGAAGCGGATCGGATTCGCGCGGAGCTGCTGGCTCAGGGCATCGCCCTTGAGGATACGGCGCAAGGGACGATCTGGCGTCGGGCATGAGTCGTCCCCGCTGATTGTGTTACTGCCGTCAAAAAAATGGGGCCACTTTGATGGCCCCATTTTTATGTTCAGCAACCGGGCGTCTCAACGTAAAACACGTCCGTCTCTGCCGAGTACCGTCAGATCGACAAAGCGCGATCCATTGTGATTGGTTGGGGAATAACCGACCCGGTAGCCGCCGAGATCGAAATTGCTACTCTCAAGCGTCGTGACGAGCTTCTCGCGAGTTGGATCTTTCCCCAGCTTTTTCAAGGCTTCAGCCATCAGCTTGGCATTTAGAAAGCCCTCGATACCGTAGTAGCTGTAGTTGCCCTGCTTGGTAAAGGCCCGGATGGCCTTGTGGAATTCCTTGACCACCGGGGTGGTATCGTTCCATGGATACGGCATGACCTGCGCTATCCCGATACCATGAGCTTCCTTGGCTCCCATTTCCGCCACAAGCAGATCTGCACCGATAGGGGAAAGTGTTGAGAACTGGGGCATCTGGCCAGCCTTGCGCATTTGCCTGACGAACTCGGCGGTCGGCTTGTAGAGCGTGGCCATGATGACGGCCTGCGGGTTGCCCTTGGCAATCTGGGCAACGGCGGTGGCGACGTCCAGTGAGTTGCGCTCCACTGAGCCGACCGCAACCGGCTTCAGTTTGTGATTTGCGAGGGCGGCGACCACTCCGTCAAGTCCGGATTTGCCGAATCCGTCGTTCTGGTAGAAAACGGCGATCTGGTTGATGCCAAGACCGACAAGATGATTGACGATGGCTTCGGTTTCGTCTGCGTAGCTGGCACGGAGATGAAACATGTAGCGATTGACCGGGGTGCGCAAACTACCGGCGCCACTGATGGTTCCCAAGAGAGGGACTCGCGCTTCGGCAAAGACTTTCATCGCTTCAGTGGTGGGCGATGAGCCGTAATAGGCCATCAAGGCGAATACTTTCTGTTCGTTGATCAGTTTGCGGGTGTTGGCAACCGTCTTCTCGGTTTCGTAGCCGTCATCCAGAGCAACGAGTTCGATTTTCCGCCCGAGGATGCCGCCCGCCGCATTCAGCTGCGCGAAGTAGGCCATTGCGCCTTCCTTCATTTCTTTGCCATAGGCGCCGTTCGGGCCTGAGAAGGGGGCTGACATACCCAATGTGATCGTGCTCTCGCCAATACCTGGATCGGCCGCTCCTGCTGACCCGCCGACCGTGAGCAACAGCCCCGCTCCGACGGTGATGATCAGCGATTTGATAGTGTCGATAAGCATGATCGGTGATTGTTTTTCTGTTTGCAGGAATGTGAAACCGAGTATAGGTCAAAAGGAAAGTGTTTCGGAAAAGACACTGGCCGATGCTCCAAATGGGGCATCGGCCAGTGTGCTCGTGCCGCAATGCAGCAAAAAGGAGTTCAGGTGCTGAAGAAATCCTTCACCTTGTCCATCCAGGACTTGGCCTTTGGATTATGCCGCTCGGCATTGCTCGACGCGATCTCGTCGAATTCCCGGAGCAGCTCCTTTTGGCGTTCAGTCAACTTCACCGGTGTCTCGACGATGACGTGAACCATCAAATCGCCCGGGGCATGGCTGCGGACATTGCGGATGCCTTTGCCCCTGAGGCGGAAGACCTTGGCGCTCTGCGTCTCCGCGGGAATCCGTATGTTGGCGGCGCCGTCGAGGGTGGGGATCTCGATTTCGCCGCCCAGGGCCGCGGTGGTGAAACTGATTGGCATCTCGCAATGCAGGTCGTCACCATCGCGCTGGAAGACGGGGTGCTGCTTGATGTGAATCTCCACGTAGAGATCCCCCGCCGGCCCACCGTTGACACCGGGTTCGCCATGGCCGCCATGACGCAGGCGCATGCCGTCATCGATCCCCGCCGGAATCTTCACTTCGAGGGTCTTTTGCCGCTTGACGCGCCCCGCGCCGCCGCAGGAGGGGCAGGGCTCAGGAATGATGCGGCCGCTGCCATGGCATTTGGGGCAGGTCTGCTGGATGGAGAAGAACCCTTGCTGTATACGAACCTGCCCCGCTCCGCCACAGGTCGGGCAGGTCTTCGGCTGGGTGCCGGGTTTTGCGCCGCTGCCGTGGCAGGTGTCGCATTCTTCCAGTGCCGGAATGCGGATGGTCTTCTCGGCGCCGCGAGCGGCTTCCTCCAGCGTGATCTCGAGGTTGTAGCGCAGGTCGGCGCCTCGATAGACATTCGAGCGGCCTCGACCCCCTCCGCCGCCTCCAAAGATGTCGCCAAAGATATCTCCGAAGGCATCGGCAAAGCCGTCGAAGCCCTGGCCGCCTCCACCGCCGCCGCCCATGGCAGGGTCGACGCCAGCATGGCCGTAGCGGTCGTAGGCGGCGCGCTTGTTGGCATCGGTCAGGATCTCGTAGGCTTCCTTGGCCTCCTTGAACTTGTCCTCAGCGTCCTTGCTGTCCGGGTTGCGGTCCGGATGATATTTCATGGCCAGCTTGCGGTAGGCCTTTTTCAACTCGTCCTCAGAGGCGTCGCGATTGACGCCGAGGATCTCGTATAAATCCCGTTTCGCCATTTTTGGGTGCTCTGGCTTTCTTGCGTAAAGGCCGAGCCGAGCGGTGCAAACGCACCGGCAGGGGCTCGGCCGGGTCTGTCGGGTCGGCTGACCAGGTGTTCAGCCAGACAGGCTTACTTCTTGTCCTTCACCTCGGTGAACTCGGCATCGACCACATCCGGTTCGTTGGCTTTCGCGCCGCCGGCAGAGGCGCCGGCATTACCCGTTGCTCCGGCGGCGCCGGCCTCGGCCTGAGCCTGGGCGTAGATGTGTTCTCCGAGCTTCTGGCTGACTGCGCCGAGGGCTTCGCTCTTGGCATCAATCGCGGCCTTGTCGCCAGACTTGATGGCTTCTTCCGCTTCGGCAATGGCGGACTCAATCTTGGCCTTGTCGTCACCGATCTTGTCACCGTGCTCGGCCAGGGCCTTCTTGACCGAATGGACCAAAGTATCGAGTTGGTTGCGCGCATCGACCAACTCGTGGGCCTTCTTGTCTTCTTCGGCGTGGGCCTCGGCATCGCGCACCATGCGTTGGATCTCTTCATCCGACAGGCCGGAGTTGGCCTTGATGGTGATTTTGTTTTCCTTGCCGGTCGCCTTGTCCTTGGCGGATACGTGAAGGATGCCGTTGGCGTCGATGTCGAAAGTGACTTCGATCTGGGGCATCCCGCGCGGTGCCGGGGGAATGTCGGACAGGTTGAACTGGCCGAGGCTCTTGTTTCCCGAGGCCATCTCGCGCTCACCTTGAAGCACGTGGATGGTTACGGCGGACTGATTGTCGTCGGCCGTGGAGAACACCTGCGAAGCCTTGGTCGGGATGGTGGTGTTCTTCTGGATGAGCTTGGTCATCACGCCGCCCAAGGTTTCGATGCCCAGCGAAAGCGGGGAGACGTCCAGCAGCAGCACGTCCTTGACTTCGCCCTGGAGCACGCCACCCTGGATGGAGGCGCCAACGGCCACAGCTTCGTCCGGATTCACGTCACGACGCGGATCTTTGCCGAAGAACTCCTTCACCCTCTCAATCACCTTGGGCATCCGGGTCTGACCACCCACGAGGATCACGTCGTCGATGTCAGACACCTTGACGCCAGCGTCCTTCAGAGCCACACGGCAGGGCTCGATGGTGCGCTCGACCAGGTCTTCAACCAGCGACTCGAATTTGGCACGGGTGATCTTCAGCGCAAGGTGCTTCGGGCCGGTGGCGTCAGCGGTGATGTACGGCAGGTTGATTTCGGTCTGCTGGCCGGAGGACAGCTCGATCTTGGCCTTTTCGGCGGCTTCCTTGAGGCGCTGCAGGGCCAGCACGTCGTTCTTGAGGTCGACGCCTTGCTCTTTCTTGAACTCGGTGACGATGTAATCGATGATGCGCTGGTCGAAGTCCTCGCCGCCCAGGAAGGTGTCGCCGTTGGTGGCCAGCACTTCGAACTGGTGCTCGCCGTCGATGTCGGCGATCTCGATGATGGAGATGTCGAAGGTGCCACCGCCCAGGTCATAAACGGCGATCTTCGAGTCGCCCGGCTTCTTGTCCAGGCCGAAGGCCAGGGCCGCCGCGGTGGGCTCGTTGATGATGCGCTTCACTTCCAGGCCAGCGATCCGACCGGCGTCCTTGGTGGCCTGGCGCTGGCTGTCGTTGAAGTAGGCCGGGACGGTGATGACGGCTTCCGTGACTTCTTCGCCGAGGTAGTCTTCGGCGGTCTTCTTCATCTTGCGCAACACTTCGGCGGAGACCTGGGGCGGGGCGATCTTTTTGCCGCGCACCTCCACCCACGCGTCGCCGTTGTCGGCCTTGGTGATGGTAAAGGGCATCAGATCGATGTCCTTCTGAACTTCCTTTTCCTCAAAGCGGCGGCCGATCAGGCGCTTGACCGCG
>JAEUNV010000523.1 GCA_016790385.1 Zoogloea sp. | reverse complement strand
GATGGCACCCAGCAATGCCGTATTCCTGCGTGAGAACCTCAAGTTGCGTCTCATGAACGCCCGCCTGGCATTGCTGACCCGTGACGGAAACACATTCCGCGAAGACATGCGCCTCTCGGCGGGTTGGTTGGATCGTTATTTCGACGTGCGCAATGCCGCCGTTGCTGCTGCCCGTGACGAACTGCTGGCATTGCAGAAATCGCCCGTGGGTGTGGATCTGCCGCCGCTGCTGGCCAGCCAGAATGCCTTGCGGGCTGTGCTGGCACGTGTCGAGCGGCGGGTCGAGGTGGCGCCGGCAAGCCCGCCCGCCAAGGCGGCCGCCCGCCCAGCCAGGAAGAACTGAGGCCGACCATGCGTGGATTGATGTGGTTGATCGGCCTGTTCGCCCTGGCCGCAGGACTCGCGGTTGCCGGCCGCTACAACGAGGGTTATGCCCTGGTGGTGTGGCCGCCATACCGTATCCAGATTTCCATCAACCTGCTGTTGGTGCTTCTGCTGGGGAGCTTTGCCGCCCTCTACGCCTTGTCGCGGCTGGTTGCCCGCACCGCCGCCCTGCCGAGGGCGGTGCAGCGCTTTCGGGCCCGCAAGAGTCGCGAACGGGCCTCGCAAGCCCTCTACGATGCGGCGCGGTTACGCATCGAGGGGCGTTTCGGGCAGGCTCTCAAGCAGGCCACACAGGCCTACGAGGCCGGGGAGTCGCCGGGTCTGGCCGCCTTGCTTGCCGCCCGCGCAGCCCATTCCCTGCGGGACGAGGACCGCTACCGCGAGTGGCTGGCCAAAGCCGCTGCCCGCGATGACGAGGTGCGTGTGGCGCGCCTCATGACCGAGGCCGAGCTTGCCGTCGAAGGGCGCCGTTTCGACGAGGCTGCCGAATGTATCGCTGTGCTCCAGGCCGGCGGGCAACGTCATATCGCGGCCCTGCGTCTGGCCTTGCGCACTGCGCAGGCCAAAGGAAACTGGGTCGAGGCGGTGCGTCTTGTTCGCCAGCTCGTGAAAGTCAAGGCTCTTACGGCGGAGCAGGCCGATCCGGTCAAACGTCGTGCCCACCAGGAAGGCCTGCGTCAGCGGGCCGGCGATGCCCAGGCCCTGCTGGCTTACTGGCAGGAGGTGCCGCGGGATGAGCAGAAGGACGCGCGTCTGGTGGGCGAACTGGCCCGTGCGCTGCTGGCGTCGGGCGAGAGCGCAGCGGCCCAGAAAGCCATCGAGACGCAGCTTGCCGTGGCGTGGGATTCGAACCTCGCGGATATCTATGGGCGCTGCGAAGGTGGGGACGTGCGCAGCCGTCTGGTCAACGCGGAGGAATGGTTGAAGCGTCATCCGCGCGACCCCCAGCTCCTGTTGAGTCTCGGGCGTCTGTGTGTGCAGTCGCAACTGTGGGGCAAGGCTGAGAGCTATCTCGATGCTTCGCTGGCCATCCTGCCGGGATGGGAGGCCCACGTCGAACTCGCTCGGCTGGCTGAGCGCATCGGGCGCACCGATGACGCCAATCGGCACTATCGCGCGGCGGCGGAGTTGTCCCGGCGCTGATCGCTGCACGGGGGTTGCACTGACTTCAAGCGTTCAAGTTTCGGGCATACCATACGGATTTATGGGCCGCTGCCCCCGCTTTTTGCTGGATAGTTTTTTCCAATCCGGATGATTTCATCAATCAATTTGAGCGATATGGCCGTCCGGCCTATCATGTGGGTTCAAACTCTTCTCAACCAGTGAAGGAAACGCAATGTCCCTGATCAATACCGAAATCAAGCCGTTCAAGGCCACCGCATACAGCAATGGCAAGTTCGTTCCGGTCACCGACGCCGACCTGAAGGGC
>JAEUNV010000502.1 GCA_016790385.1 Zoogloea sp. | reverse complement strand
CCAAAAGAAGATCGGTGACCTGACCACCAACGTGGTCAGCCTGCAAGAGCTGCTCGGTGACAAACGCGCCCGGGGGGCCTTCGGTGAGGTTCAGCTGGAAGCCCTGGTGCGCAACGCCTTGCCGCCGGAGGCCTTCGACTTTCAGTATTCCCTGCCCAACGGCAGCCGTGCCGACTGCGTGCTGCGCCTGCCAGAGCCCACCGGCCTGGTCGTGGTCGATTCCAAGTTTCCCCTCGAAAACTACCACCGCATGTTCGAAGGCGAGGTGGGCGACCTGGAACGCCGAGCCGCCCAGACGGCCTTCCGCAATGACGTGAAGAAGCACGTGGATGCGATAGCCGGCAAGTACATCCTCCCGGAGGTGACCTCCGACGGTGCCGTCATGTTCATTCCGGCCGAGGCTGTCTTCGCCGAGATCCACGCCTACCATCCGGAAGTGGTGGCCTATGCCATGACGCGCCGGGTGTGGATCGTGTCGCCCACCACCCTGATGGCGGTGCTCAATACGGCTCGGGCGGTGCTCAAGGACGTGGAGACGCGCAAGCAGATCCATGTCATCAAGGACGCGCTGGGCAAGCTGGCCAAGGATTTCAACCGTTTCGACGAACGCATGCAAAAGCTTGCTACCCATATCCGCCAGGCAGGCGAGGACGTGGCCGAGGTGCAGACTTCATCGCGCAAGATCAGCGCCCATTTCCAGCGCATCGAGGCCGCGCAGCTCGACGACCTCCCCGTGGCCTTGCCGGGTGCGGGAGAACGGCAATGAATACGGCGTCCACCGCCCTCGGGCTGTTCTGGGTGGTGGCGGGCCTGGGCGCGCCGGCGCTTGCGGGTGCCGAATCGCGCATTGATTGCCATGTCAGCTACGGTGGCGAGACGCGGGTCCACAGCGCAACGCATGTGGACAGCCCTTATGGTGTTGAGGCCGTCGCGGTGGGCAGCTATTTCCTCTTCAAACTGGTGTTCCAGGCCCGGCCCGCCGACGTGGCAGGCGTCCGGATCTACACCTACGTGGATCGGGAGTACGGTCCCGTGCCCATCCACCAGGCCAGCCACCCGCTGCCACGGCGCCGGCAGGGGGCGCCCGGCTATGGTTTCACCGGCCTTCAGCGGGTCTATGAGCCGGTTCGAGACAGCGAGCTGGAATACTGGTGCGAACGTGTCGGCGAGGGGCGCCCATGAGGACGTGGCGCGCGGGGTTGGCCGTTGCGTTGATGGCGCTGGCCTGCTGGCCGGCGATGGCCACCGAACTGGTCTTTGTCGGCGACATCATGCTTGACGACGGGCCGGGCAGGGCGCTGGCCGCGGGGCGTGACCCCCTGGCCGCCTTCGAGTCCATCCTGGCTCGGGCCGATTACCGTATCGGCAATCTCGAATGTCCGGTGGCGACCGGCGGCGCGCCCCTGGAAAACAAGATCTACAGTTTCCGTGCCCATCCCCGCGCATTGACGGCGGTGAAGGGGCGCTTCGACGCCATGGCGCTGTCCAACAACCACTCCGGTGACTATGGGCAGGAGGGTTTCATCGAGACGCTGCGTAATCTGGAAGCCGCCGGTATCCGCTACTTCGGTGGCGGCCGAAATCTGGCGGAGGCCCATGCACCCCTGTGGGTCGAGCACAAGGGCCTGCGCATCGCAGTGCTCGGCTACAACGAGTTCAAGCCCCGCTCCTTCGAGGCCGGAGCGAGCCGCCCGGGGATTGCCTGGAGTGAGGACAGCCAGGTGCTGTCGGACATCCGGGCCGCACGCAAGGCCGGTGCCGATCTGGTGATTCCCTTCATGCACTGGGGCTGGGAGCGGGAGCCCGAGCCTTCGGCGCGGCAGCGTCGGCTTGCACGCAGGATGATCGATGCCGGGGCCGCCGCCGTGGTTGGCGGTCACCCTCATGTGACCCAGGGCGCCGAAATCTACAGGGGGCGGCCCATCGTCTATAGCCTGGGAAACTTCGTTTTCGATGGCTTCACGCTGCCCGCCGCCCGGGTGGGCTGGCTGCTCAGCCTGAGTCTCGACCGGCGCGGGGTTGCGGCCTGGCACACCGTGGAAGCCCGCATCGACGAGGACGGCCTGCCATCACCCGCCGAGCAGTCGGTAACGCCATGCGCAAAGCGCGGGGACACGCAGCCCAGACTTTGCCGCATGGGTGTTGCTGTCGAGGATGTTCCGCCTCACACCAGCCCGTCGAACAACTGAACGTCCACGGTGTCTCCGGGCGCCACTTCGCCGCGGCTTTCGTTGAGCACGATGAAGCAGTTGGCCTCCGACATGGAGCGCAGAATGCCCGATCCCTGGGCGGACGCCGAGCGGACCTTCCACACCCCGTCTTCGGCAAAAAGCTGCCCACGCAGGTATTCCCGACGGCCGGAGAGCTTGCGAATGGGGGTGGTGCAGACGACCGGCACCATGGGCCGCTGGGGCAGGGGGTCAAGGCCGGCGATCTTGAGGAGTGCGTCCATCACAAACTGGTAGTAGGTCACCATGACCGCCACCGGATTGCCCGGCAGGCCGAACATCCAGGTATTGCCGATACGCCCAAATGCCATGGGGCGGCCGGGCTTGATGTCGATCTTCCAGAAACTCACCTCTCCGAGCCGTTCCATCAGTTCGCGGATGAAGTCTGCCTCGCCCACGGAGACGCCACCGGTGGTCAGGACCACGTCGGATGCGGCGGCGGCGTCGCGGAAAGCCGCCTCAAGCGCCTCGGGGCGATCCGGGATCACGCCCATGTCCAGCAGCTCGCAGCCCAGCCGGGTCAGGGCGCCGTGCAGGGTGTAGCGATTGGAGTCGTAGACTTCACCGGGGGCGAGCGGGCGGCCGATACTGGCCAGTTCGTCCCCGGTGGAGAAGAATGCCACCCGCAGACGCCGCGCAACGCTGACCTCAGGAATGCCGAGGGAAGCGATGAGACCGAGTTCGGCCGGGCCGACCAACTTGCCGCGGGCGATTGCGACGGCGCCTTCGGCGAGATCCTCGCCGGCACGACGCACATTCTGACCGCGTCGGATGCCTCCTGGAACGCTTACGCGGTCGCCCTCCAGACGCGCAACCTCCTGCACCACGATGGTATCGGCGCCCATCGGCATCACGCCGCCGGTCATGATGCGCACCGCCTGACCCTTGCCGACGATGCCCGAGAATCCCCGGCCGGCAAAGGCCGTGCCGACCACCTGAAGTGTCGATTCGCTGTCGGCCGACAGATCGTCGGCACGCACTGCATAGCCGTCCATGGCGGAGTTGTCATGGGCCGGCACATTGCAGGGCGCCACCACGTCCTCGGTGAGGATGCGTCCAAGGGCGGCGCGGGTCGCGACTCTCTCCCAGCCGGAGAGCGGCGAGAGGGTTTCCAGGATGATGCGGCGGGCTTCTTCGACCGAGAGGGATTTGCGGGCGTCGGACGCACCGCAGCCATTGTCCAGATTCATGTCAGGATTCCGCGTCGGAGACAAAGCCAATTAATAACATACTCGGCCGGATGCAGGCAGCACGGCCTTCTCTGGCGCGTTGGGCATTGACAAGCGCACACCGCTGGGTATCCTGAGTCGTCGGCCCCGATCTGCGTAAAAAGCGCAGGCAAGCCGTGCGGGAGAAACGCTCCGGCAGGATGAATAGGCCGCCCTTTCAGGCGAGCCATCGATACACAAAGTGATCGCACCGGCCGGTTTGCCACTCATCAAGGAGGAATCGCTCAATGTGGAAATCTTTGCACATTGACCCCAAGAAGTGCACCGGCTGCTTGCAGTGTGAAATGGCATGTTCGGTCGAACACACCGGGGTCATCAATCCATCCAAATCCCGCATCAAGGTCTTCAGTTTCGAAGCTGAAGGACGCAAGGTCCCGTATACCTGCACCCAGTGCGCCGAGGCCTGGTGCCTCAATTCCTGTCCGGTCGACGCGATCCGGATCGACGCGTCCACCGGCGCCAAACAGGTTTTCGATGATGTCTGCGTCGGGTGCAAGGTCTGCACCATCTCCTGCCCGTTTGGAACGGTGAACTACAACCAGGAAACCGGCAAGGTCCAGAAATGCGATCTGTGCGGAGGCGACCCCGCCTGCGCCACCGCCTGTCCCACTGGTGCCATCACCTACGTGGACGCGGATTGGACCGGCCTGGACCGCATGCGGGCCTGGGCTGCCAAGGCCAATACGGCCGTTTCGGAATAGGAGGCAGGCCATGGGCTGGAACAAGAAAGTGCTGCGGGTCAACCTCACCGAAGGCACCTGCACGGTAGAGCCGCTCAA
>JAEUNV010000453.1 GCA_016790385.1 Zoogloea sp. | reverse complement strand
CCGATGGCCCTTTGCAATCCTTCCAGTTTCATTACGGCCCGCTCAGCGGGAAGACCCGGTAGTCGCGGAGAAATCGATGACAAGACTCACGTTGGAGAACAGGGGAATCTTGCGGGAGTAATCGACGGAAATCACGATCCGGCCGTCTTCCTTGGTGATATCCAGATCAGAGGCCGCCACGCTCGAGACGTCATCAATGGAGGCACGCTTGGCGAACGCGTTGCGCAACTGGGGCACACTCGCGTTCTGGGGGTCGGCTTCACTGGCCACTGCGTTGATCGAGCGCTTCACCCCGTAATACTCGGTCATGACCGGAACCAGCTTCAGACCCAGGATGACGAGGAAACCCAGTACTGCGCCGACAAACAGCACACCGATGAGGCTGAGGCCCGACTGACTTTTTCGCGTCATGATCAATGGAAGCTGCCGATACGTTTCAGATCACTGAAATTGAACCAGATGAAGAAAGCCTTGCCAACGATATTCTGCTCCGGGACGAATCCCCAACCGCGACTGTCGAAACTGCCATCCCGGTTGTCACCCATCATGAAGTAGTGCCCGTCCGGAACCGTGCACGATACGCCACGGCTAGTATAGGTGCAGTTTTCGCGATGGGCATACTGCGTGATCTGGGAAACAAAGGCCGGCGCGTCATTTTCCACAATGATGCTGTGCTCGACATCGCCAAGTTTTTCGGAACGCCGCGGGGAATAGTAGAGACGGTCGGTGTGCAGATAGTCCCCCTCCTCGCGCTGAGGCATTGCAACGCCGTTGATGGTGAGCTTTTTGTCGATGTACTCAACCTTATCCCCGGGCAGCCCCACCACACGCTTGATGTAGTCAAGGGACGGATCTGCCGGAAAGCGGAAGACCATCACATCACCGCGCTTGGGCTGATTTACGTCGATGATCTTCTTATTGATGACGGGCAGACGAATGCCATAAGTCCATTTGTTAACCAGGATGAAATCCCCCACCAACAGGGTGGGGATCATCGAGCCTGACGGGATCTTGAAAGGTTCAACGACAAACGAACGCAGGCAGAAAACGAGCAGGATCACCGGAAAGAAACTGGCACCGTACTCCACCCACCAAGGGGGTTTGGCACCCACCGAACGCCGCTTGCTGGCAACAAGACGGTCAAAAGCCCATAAAGCACCACTCGCCACAAGCAAGCCAAAAAGAATCAAGGCGAAATTCACGCACGCACTCCTGCTGCCGGAAAGTCCGGCTTATTTGCCTTCATCGACCCGCAGCACGGCCAGGAAGGCCTCCTGCGGGATCTCAACGTTACCCACTTGCTTCATCCGCTTCTTGCCCTCCTTCTGCTTCTCGAGGAGCTTTTTCTTCCGCGTGATGTCGCCACCGTAGCACTTGGCCAGCACGTTCTTGCGCAACGCCTTGATGGTTTCACGCGCCACAATGTTGGAGCCGATGGCCGCCTGGATGGCCACATCAAACATCTGCCGAGGGATCAACTCGCGCAGCTTGGCAACCAGCTCGCGACCACGATATTGGGAATTGGCCCGATGCACGATGATGGATAGGGCATCGACCTTTTCGCTCGACACCAGCACATCGAGCTTGACCAGGTCGGCGGCGCGGTACTCCTTGAACTCGTAATCAAGGGAGGCATAGCCTCGCGACACCGATTTGAGTTTGTCGAAGAAGTCCATCACGACTTCATTCATCGGCATGTCATAGATCAGCTGGACCTGACGACCATGGTAGAGCATGTCGACCTGGGCGCCGCGCTTCTGATTGCACAGGGTGATCACCGAACCCACGTACTCCTGCGGCAGGAAGATGATCGCCTTGATGATCGGCTCACGCACCTCCTCGACCTTGGAGAGATCCGGCAGGCGTGACGGGTTCGAGATCTGCTCGACCGTCCCATCTTTCATGAGCACCTCGTAGACTACGGTGGGCGCCGTGGTGATGAGGTTCATGTCGAACTCGCGCTCCAGGCGTTCCTGCACGATCTCCATGTGGAGCAAGCCGAGGAAACCGCATCGGAAGCCGAACCCCAGGGCTTGAGAGACCTCCGGCTCGAACTGCAGGGAAGCGTCATTGAGACGCAGCTTTTCGAGGGATTCGCGGAGCTGGTCATATTCGTTGGACTCCACCGGATACAGGCCCGCAAACACCTGGGGCTTGATCTCCTTGAAACCCGCCAGTGGCTCCACCGCCGGCTTGCCTGCCAGCGTGATGGTGTCACCCACCTTGGCGGATTTCAGCTCCTTGATGCCGGCGATGATGAAGCCTACCTGCCCCGCGGAGAGGTTTTCCCGCGACTGCGACTTGGGGGTGAACACGCCAACCTGCTCGCACAGATGCTGGTTGCCATTGGACATGAAGAGAATCTTGTCCTTGGGCTTAAGCGTTCCATCGACCACGCGCACCAGCATCACGACTCCCACGTAGTTGTCGAACCAGGAGTCGATGATGAGCGCCTTAAGCGGCGCCGCCGGATCCCCCTTGGGCGGAGGAATACGAGCGATCACCGCCTCCAGGATGTCCTCTACACCCATGCCGGTCTTGGCCGAGCACGGAATCGCGTCGGTTGCATCGATACCGATAACGTCTTCGATCTCCTGCTTGGCACCATCCGGGTTGGCCTGGGGCAGATCCATTTTGTTGAGGACGGGCACGACCTCAACCCCCTGCTCCAGCGCCGTATAGCAATTGGCCACGGTCTGGGCCTCCACTCCCTGGGATGCGTCCACAACCAGCAGGCCGCCCTCGCAGGCGGCCAGAGAGCGGGATACCTCGTAGGAAAAGTCCACGTGCCCCGGCGTGTCGATGAGGTTGAGGTTGTAAATCTGACCATCCCGAGCGCGATAACTCAGCGCCGCCGTCTGGGCCTTGATGGTGATGCCGCGCTCACGCTCGATGTCCATCGAGTCCAGCACCTGGCTTTCCATCTCCCGGGCGGAGAGGCCACCGCACAATTGGATGATCCGATCGGCCAGGGTGGACTTACCGTGGTCGATATGGGCAATGATCGAGAAATTTCTGATGTGTTGCATTTGAGCCATGAAAAAGGGTGCCGAAGGGCACCCTGATAGATTTTGTTTGCCTGGCAAGGACTTGCATTCTAACCGATACGCTGAAAATGAGCACGAACCGCAGACTCATCGAGAAAATGGTGGCAGATCTCCGTATCGCCATCGAGCACAACCGGCACCCACTCGCTCCAGCGCGCTTCAAGCATCTCATCGGCATCCACGTCCAAGACCCGCACCCGAAAACCCAATTCATCCTGCAACGGCCTGAGGGCATCAAGGAGATCGTGGCATAAGTGGCACCACTCCCGACTCAACACGGTAAGCTCCCGATCAGCGCTCAAGGGAACGCACCGGCACAAATGTCTGCACGTCACCGCGGGCAACCAGCAGGGTCACAACCTGGCCGGCATCCAGCCCGGCCACCGCACGATTGAACTGATCCACAGAACGGATCTCGATACGTACGCCTTTGCTGACCAAGGCAAGAATACCGTCACCGGACTGGATCTCGGCAGCCCGGGCCGACGCGCTGCGAAGGGCATCCACCACCACGCCACCGGCCGCAAAGCGGCCATCACGGCGCTGCTCCGCACTGGGCTCGACGACCGTGATACCGAGCTTGTTGGGGGAAGTGGGTTCAGGCCTCGACACCCGCGCCGCCACCTTGCGGGGCTTCTCCTCGGCCAGCTCGGCCACGGCAACCGTCAACATCCTGGCGCCCCCACGTCGCCAGATCTGTACCGGAACGCGACTGCCCGGACGGGTGCTGCCAACAAGGCGTGGGAGATCGGAAGACTCGCCAACCGGGCGCCCATCGAAGCTCAAAACGATATCACCCTGCTCAAACCCCGCCTTGTCCGCCGGACTTCCCTTTTCGACCGAACTCACCAGCGCCCCGGCTGGTTTGACCAGCCTGAAACTGTCGGCAAGCTCACGGGAGACCTCTTGGATGACCACTCCGATACGCCCACGTTGAACGCGACCACTGGTCCTGAGCTGCTCCTGCACTTCCATGGCGACGTCGATGGGTATGGCAAAGGAAAGGCCCATGAACCCGCCCGTCCGGCTATAAATCTGGGAATTGATCCCCACTACCTCACCCTTCATGTTGAAGAGAGGACCACCGGAGTTACCAGGATTGATGGCAACGTCGGTCTGGATGAACGGGACAAAATTCTCCTGGGGCAGCGACCGTCCCTTGGCGCTGACAATACCGGCCGTAACGGAATTCTCGAACCCGAAGGGGGAGCCAATGGCCACCACCCAATCGCCAACTCGCAACTTCGACGGATCGCCAAAGCTCACCCGCGGCAGGCCGCTGGCCTCGATCTTGAGCAAGGCGAGGTCCGTGCGGGCGTCAACGCCCATCACCCGGGCACGAAACTCCCGCTTGTCTGTCAGCTTCACGACGATCTCTTCCGCACCCTCGACGACGTGCGCATTGGTAAGCACGTGGCCATCACCGGAGACTATGAAACCCGACCCCAGGGAGCGGTTATCGGGCTCGGGCCCCCTGGGCGAGTTGGGATGACGAGGAACGAGTCGCCGGAAAAAGTCGAACATCGGATCGTCTTCATCCAGGCTCGGCACCCCAGGACGGGTCTGCCGGATCGCCTGGGTGGTGCTGATATTCACGACCGCCAACCCCTGCCTCTCGGCGAGCCCGGCAAAGTCAGGCAGCTCCCTTGCCACCAGCGGAGCCGACAGCGCAAAACACATCAACACTGCGAAAGAACGGCGCAGCAGCCACAGGCATGCGGAAGAAGCCATCATCTCCGGCAACCTTCCGCCGCCAGGCCTTCCGGGCGCTCAAGCCGGACCGGCATCGCACCATCGAAGCTCGCTCGGGCACGACCAAAGAAGAACATCACCACCCCTCCGGCCCCCGCACCGAGTGCAGCCGACAGATCAGCCCTTCCGTCTCCTGCCAGAGCCGTACCCAACCAGGCTCCGACAAGCACCCCCAGGATGGGCAAGCCATAGGTCAAGAGCGCAGCCCTAAGGGGCACAGCGTCGTCAATGACAACATTGACCGCCTCCCCCGCCCGCGCATCAATATCATTGGGAACACGCAACTCACGTCGGTGTTGGCCGAAAGGCTTGGCGATATTCACACCGCCGCACCCCCCCTCCTCATGACACCGCCCGCAGCCGCCGGATACCGAAACCACCACCCAGGCGCAATCACCCTCGACCCGACTGACCACGCCCAGCGCCCGCATCACCGCTTCCGCATCTCAACACCGTCCGCGATACGGACCAAGGCCTGGGCTGGAACCTCGCCCAGCACAGTGATCCGGTGATCGGAAACGGTGCGCCGAAAGATATTGAAGGAACCTGATGCACTCAAGCCACTCTGGGCAACACCCTTTCCCGACTCCGGCTCGATGAACACGGAGATCGCCGCGAGCCCATCGGAGAACACCACGTGGTAAGCCTCTCCCCGCTCCTTACGTGCTTGGCGCGCCACGGAAACAACTTGTCGGAAGCCAGGAATGGAGTTTCGGAATATCCAGCCAATATCCTCCACACGGACGTCGTTGCCACGGGCATTCACGACCTTCCAATCGGAAGAGCGGGTAAAGCGGGAGCGGACCTTTTCCTTATCGAAAGGTGCACCTATCTGGACTTCGGTGAAGACAAACTGCTCGATGCTGTCACCCTTCTCACCGACCAGACGGGCCCTGAGCAACAAGCCCGAAGCCACGTCGGCCCAAAAATGGTGGCCGAACCGCATCTCGTCCCGGGGTTCGAGGATGATCTGCTGGCTCTCCATGCCGGCAATCCGCGAAACCTCACCCTTGCGTATGCGGTAGTTCTCGGCCAGTGCATTGGGCGAGGGCGGCAGCCGCGCGGGAAAACTCCGCCTCGCTCCAAACTGATCCACGATCAAGAGCCGCTGCTCCGGGAGAAAACACTGCACCTCATCATTGTTGCGGACCACCTCCCGCGGACTTCCGTCCAGCGCCTCCAGCTTTTCGTACTCGCCGTTCGCGTCCACCAAATGGGTGATGCGCGATGTCTCCACATGCTTGCCACTTTGATAAGTGAACGTGCCCGTGTAATTCAGTTTGTGGGCGGCACTCGAAATTCTTCCGAGCCAGCTCAGCGGATCATTGGGAACCTGGGCCAGCGCCGATCCACAACCGGCGAATACGAACGCCAGGAAGCACAAAAAGCGCTTCATCGCTCGCCGGCCGCCCGCGTGTCGGAAACCGAGCGCACGTAAAGCGCCACGCCTGGCATGGCGGCGGATGGCGCCATGGCCTGATGGGCGATCAAGTACTCACGCACGGTAGGCTCGGCGCTCGCCGCCGCAAGCCGAGCCGAAGCGCTGGAATCCGCCACCGAGGCGACCACCGGCTGTGGCTTCTTGAGCGCAGCCAGTTGGGCCACATCAGGGCCTGAGCTGTTAAGGGTCATCGCCACCCATCCAACCGCAGCAACCCCCATCACCGACGCCGCGATGGGCATGAAGTGCCCCGCCCAGCCGCTCCGTGACTCAACACGCGCCGGTGCCAGAATCGTGGGCTCGCTATCCAGTTGCAGCATAAGCCGACCGGTAAAGTCAGCAGAAAGGACGGGCTCATCCCGCAGCACATCTCCGATGAGGCTGTAGCGCTCCCATTCCCGCCTCAAGCCGGCATCACGCTTCAGCGTGTCCAGCATTCTGTCCGAGGCAGCTTCATCAAGCGCACCATCAAGCAGAGCAGATACTTTCTCTTTCATCGTCTTACCACCTTTTGTTCGGAGCCGTATCTAGCAACGGCTTGAGCTTTTCTGATATTGCTTCACGCGCGCGGAATATCCGCGAACGCACCGTGCCGATTGGGCATTCCATGATCGAGGCGATTTCCTCGTAGCTCAATCCCTCGATCTCTCGGAGCACGATCGCCGTCCTCAGCTCCTCGGGAAGGGCCTCCATGGCCACGTTCACCGTGTCGCCGATCTGCTTGGTCATCAAAAGACGTTCAGGGGTATTGATGTCTCGAAGCTGGTCTCCTTCTTCGAAGGTTTCGGCCTCCTCGGAATCGAAATCCGTCGAAGTGGGCGCCCTCCGCCCCTGGGATACAAGGTAATTCTTGGCAGTGTTGATCCCGATCCGGTATAGCCATGTGTAGAAAGCGCTGTCACCCCGAAACGATGGCAAGGCTCGATAAGCCTTGATGAACGTTTCCTGGGCAACATCCTCCACCTCAGCGGGATCCCGGATCAATCTCGACAGCAGACGGCCTAGCTTGCGCTGGTACTTGGAGACGAGAAGACCAAAGGCCTGCTTGTCTCCACGCTGCACTCGCTCGACCAATAGCTGGTCAATTTCGCGATCGCTCATGGTCGGGGAACGTGATCCTTCGTTGTCGTGACCAGAACGGTCACCGACCTCGAAGTATATCGCGAGACACCCGAATTCCTCGCCGAAGTGAACGCTAGACTCCCTGCCGCACGTATAGTTCAGTTACGTATGGGGTCTTCGGCGTTCGGCGTGACCGGGTGCCCATGCTATAGTCGGCACTCCGTAATATCGCCCTCCGCGGCAATTCCCGAAGTGACCGCTTTCGATGTGCTCATCCTGGGCAGTGGCCTTGCCGGACAATCCCTCGCACTGCGTCTTGCCGACAAACTCAAGGTCGCCCTCATCACCAAGCGAACCCTGGAAGACAGTGCCAGCGCGTGGGCTCAGGGCGGCATTGCCGCCGTCCTTGACCCCGCCGACAGCACTGAAGCCCACGTCGCTGACACCCTCACCGCCGGGGCAGGCCTGTGCTCCAACAAAGCCACCCGCTTCGTGGTCGAGAACGGCCCGCGCGCGATCCGCTGGTTGATCGAGCATGGCGTTCCCTTCACCCCGGACAAGCACTCGGCAATCGGCTTCCATCTCACCCGGGAAGGCGGGCACGGCCAACGCCGCGTCATACATGTCGCGGACGCCACCGGCGCGGCAGTGCAGGCCACGCTGACTCAACAGGTCAGAGCCCATTCGAACATTTCGATCTTTGAACAACACATCGCCGTCGATCTGATCGTTGGCGACAAGATCGGCCGGCCAGGGACGGGCTGCCTGGGCGCATATGTACTGGACATCGCCAGCGACGAAGTCCGCACCTTTTCCGCTCCCCACACGGTGCTCGCAACCGGGGGTACCGGCAAGGTTTATCTCTACACCACCAATCCTGACACCGCCACGGGCGACGGCGTCGCCATGGCATGGCGAGCAGGGTGCAGTGTGGCGAACATGGAATTCATTCAGTTCCACCCCACCTGCCTCTACCACCCGCAGGCGAAGTCCTTCCTGATTTCGGAGGCAGTGCGAGGTGAAGGCGGATTGCTGCGCCGCCCAGACGGCTCACGCTTCATGCCCGAACACGATCCACGGGAAGAACTCGCCCCCCGGGACGTGGTTGCCCGCGCCATCGACTTCGAGATGAAGAAGCACGGTCTCGACTGCGTGTTCCTGGACATCAGCCACAAACCCGCCGAGTTCCTTGAGGCCCACTTCCCTAATATTCTGGCGCGCTGCGCGGAACTGGGCATCGATATCACCCGTCAGCCCATCCCGGTCGTACCTGCCGCCCACTACTCCTGCGGAGGGATCGTCACAGACCTGCACGCACGCACGGACGTGGCCGGGCTGCATGCAATTGGCGAGTCGGCATGCACCGGTCTTCACGGAGCAAACCGGCTGGCAAGCAATTCGCTCCTTGAGTGTCTCGTATTCAGCGAGGCGGCCGCGGATGACATCCTCAATAATCCACGACCCCATCCTGGCGGACTGCCTCAATGGGACGAAAGCCGTGTCACGGACGCCGACGAAGCGATCGTGATCTCCCACAACTGGGATGAATTGCGCCGCTTTATGTGGGACTACGTGGGGATTGTGCGCACCAATAAACGCCTGCAACGGGCCCAGCACCGCATCCGCCTGCTATCGCGCGAGATCGACGAGTACTACAGCCACTTCCGCATTTCAAATGACCTGATCGAATTGCGGAATCTGGTCGTCACCGCCGATCTGATCGTCAGAAGCGCACTCAAGCGCAAGGAAAGCCGCGGACTGCATTTCAGCCGGGATTATCCGGCAACTCAAGCCAAAGCCCGCGACACGGTCATTCGCCCTCCCAGACTCAAGTACTGAGCGAGCGCTCCAGCTACGCCCCGACATCCGCGACCATCCGGGAAGCGACTCTCAGGCGGAGCCACACCTGCAAGGTGCGCCAGTCGCTCGCTGACATCTGATCCCGGCAAAGCAGAACTGTACCCGAAGGCCGGCCGATGCCAGCGCTCCACGCCAGCCAGACGGCGCTTGAGCTCACAACCGTCGACGGCGAAACGCTGGCCGGCACACTGTGCTGAACTGATGGCTCAAGGTGCAGACTGCCGTCGGATGCCAGCCCGAACTGCCGCGGCAGCCGGTGCTGTCGGCCCAGCGCATGCGCGAGCGCCAGTCCAACCACCAACAGCCCACCGCTCTTCAACCCGACACCAGGCAAGTGCAGGCACGAAAAAGCCGCCAACGCATGCCCCCCTCCAAGCAACAGAGCAAGGCAGCTTGACGGCCTGACTTCGATCAGGTTCAAGGTAAGCACGGCCTCCCGTGCAAGCGCTGTCGTCAGATCTTGCGGAACACCAGCGTACCGTTGGTACCACCAAAGCCGAAATTATTCTTCATGGCCACATCAATCTTCATCGGACGGGCGACATTTGCGCAGTAATCCAGATCGCATTCCGGATCCTGATCGAAGATGTTGATGGTCGGAGGCGACACTTGGTGATACACCGCCAAGGTCGTTAGCACCGACTCCAGACCACCCGCCCCACCCAGTAGGTGACCCGTCATCGACTTGGTGGAATTGACAACGAGCGTCTTGGCCACATCGATCCCGAAAGCCTGCTTGATGGCTTCGGTTTCGTTCTTGTCGCCCAGCGGAGTGGACGTGCCGTGGGCATTGAGATATTGCACCTGATCCGGATTGATCCCCGCGTTTCGGAGTGCATTGACCATGCTGCGACGGGGGCCATCTGTATCGGGGGCCGTCATGTGATAGGCATCACCACTCATGCCGAAGCCAGCCAGTTCGGCGTAGATACGAGCACCACGCTTCACCGCGTGCTCATATTCTTCGAGCACCAGAACGCCCGCCCCTTCGCCCAGCACAAAACCGTCCCGGTCCTTGTCCCAGGGGCGGCTGGCAGTCGCAGGATCATCATTGCGTGTGGAGAGAGCCTTCGCCGAAGCGAAACCTCCGACGGCCAAGGGGGTCACGGTCGATTCAGCCCCGCCGCAAACCATGACATCAGCATCCCCGTATTCAATCATACGGGCGCTGGTTCCGATGGCGTGCAGGCCGGTGGTGCAAGCCGTTACCACCGCCAGATTCGGCCCCTTCAGGCCAAACATGATCGACAGATTGCCGGAGATCATGTTGATGATCGTGCCGGGGATGAAGAACGGAGAAATCTTGCGGGGACCACCGGCGAGGAAATCGTTGTGGGTATCCTCGATCATCGGCAACCCGCCAATCCCGGAGCCGATATTGACGCCAATGCGATCCGCATTGGCTTCAGTGACTTCGATTCCGGAATCACGGAAAGCCTGAATACCCGCAGCGAGACCGTAATGGATGAAACCATCCATGCGGCGCGCCTCCTTCGGCGAGAGATAGGCCGCAAGGTCGAAATCCTTGACTTCACCGGCAATTTTCACCGGAAAAGACGAGGTATCGAAGCGGGTAATCTCACCGATGCCGGAACGCCCATTGGAAATGGCGTCCCATGCTTCAGCCACGGTATTACCGACCGGCGAAATAACGCCAAGGCCGGTGATGACGACTCTGCGACGGGTCAAGGCAGGCTCCGGGAGGGTTTACTTCTTGAGGTGAGCAGTGACGTAGTCGATCGCCTGCTGAACGCTGGTGATCTTTTCAGCTTCTTCGTCGGGAATCTCGCACTCGAACTCTTCTTCAAGGGCCATCACCAGCTCGACCGTATCGAGGGAGTCGGCACCCAGATCGTCCACGAAAGACGACTCGTTCTTGATTTCGGACTCATTGACGCCAAGTTGTTCGGCAACAATCTTCTTGACACGCTGTTCAATATTTTCCATGTGATAACTCCTTCCCAGATTGTTCGGGTGAATTCAAAAACTCCCGCATTCTACCAAAAACACGCACCCCCGCCAGCACAGCGAGATTTACGCCATGTACATGCCACCATTCACGTGCAGGGTTGCCCCCGTCACGTAGGAGGCTGCGGGGGAAGCTAGAAAGCCCACCACGCCTGCGATCTCTTCCGGTTTGCCCAGCCGACCGAGGGCAATCTTGCCCGCCAATTCGTTACGCTGAGCCTCCGGCAGATCCTTGGTCATGTCGGTGTCGATAAACCCCGGTGCGACACAATTAACCGTAATGTTGCGGCTCCCAAGCTCCTGGGCCAGGGCCCGAGTCATGCCCGCCACGCCGGCCTTCGCTGCGGCGTAGTTGGCCTGCCCGGCATTGCCCGAGCTACCCACCACCGAGGTGATGTTGATGATGCGGCCCGTGCGAGCCTTCATCATGCCGCGCATGACCAGCTTGGACATGCGGAAGACCGCCTTGAGGTTGGTGTCGATAACCGCATCCCACTCAGCGTCCTTCATGCGCATCGCCAAGTTGTCGCGCGTGATGCCCGCATTGTTGACCAGGATGCCCACAGCACCGAAGGCCTTCTCAATATCACTCAGGGCCGCCTCGCAGGCTTCGGCATTGGTTACATCAAGCGCCAGCCCCCGTCCTTTGATCCCTGCCGATTCCAGACCGCCCTGAATGTCGGCCGCGCCGGATTCGGAAGTCGCGGTGCCGACCACCGTCGCGCCAAGGCGACCCAACTCCAGGGCAATGGCCCGACCGATACCGCGGGACGCGCCAGTAACCAGCGCGACCTGACCTTGAAGAACCTGACTCATGCTTCCCCCGTAATCTTCAGAACATCATCCAGGCTGGCGGAATCCGCAATCGCACCGCCTTGCAGACTGCCCTCGATGCGCTTTGTCATGCCGGCCAGCACCTTGCCAGGGCCGCACTCGAAAACGTGCGTGACCCCACGCGCAGCGACCGCCTGCACCGTCTCGATCCAGCGCACCGGAGAATAAGCCTGACGCACCAACGCATCTTTGATCCGCGCGGGCTGATCCTCCACCGCCACATCGACGTTGTTGAGCACGGGAATGACCGGCACCCTCACCTCAATCTCGGCGAGCCGCTGCTGGAGACGCTCCGCAGCAGGTTTCATCAGGGCGCAGTGGAAGGGCGCGCTCACCGGCAACAGCACGGCACGCTTCGCGCCACGGGCCTTGGCAGTGGCAATGGCTCGCTCGACTGCCGCCCGGGAGCCGGCAATCACGATCTGCCCAGGAGAATTGAGATTAGCCGCCGACACCACGTCCCCCTGGGCAGCTTCAGCACAGGCCTCTACAGCCTGGGCCTCATCGAGCCCAAGCAGCGCGGCCATTGCACCCTCACCCTGCGGCACCGCCTCCTGCATGGCCTGGGCGCGGAGGCGCACCAGCTTGATGGCATCGGAAAAATCGAGTGCACCGGCGGCAACAAGTGCCGAATACTCGCCAAGGCTATGGCCGGCGACGATTGCCGGAACCAGCCCGCCCCGGGCGCTCCACTCGCGGTACACGGCAATGCCGGCGGCGAGCATCAACGGCTGGGTGTTGACGGTCTGGGCCAGCACCTCGGCCGGACCGTCGGCAACCATCTGCCAAAGGTCCTGATCAAGTGCATCGGAGGCCTCCGCAAAAGTTTGGCGGATCGTCACCGATTCACCATAGGCGGCCATCATGCCGACAGACTGGGAGCCCTGCCCCGGAAACACGAAAGCAAAATTCATCGTTCCCTACCCTTTGATTTGGCTTGCGAAGCGAAGTGGATTGGAATTGCCCGAAAACCGGTCTCGCGACCGGCTCAGAACTGAAGGAGGGCCGCGCCCCAGGCAAAGCCGCCGCCTATCCCCTCCAGGATGACCTTATGACCACGCCGGATGCGGCCGTCACGCACGGCAAGATCCAGTGCCAGCGGGATGGAGGCAGCAGAAGTGTTGCCATGCATCGCCACGGTGGCAATCACTTTATCCATGGACAATCCAAGGCGCTTTCCGGTGGCCTGAATGATGCGGATATTGGCCTGATGGGGAATCAACCAATCGACTTCGTCGAGACTAAGACCGCCAAGCGTGGCGACTTCGCGCGCCACGTCAGCAAGCACCTTGACGGCAAACTTGAAAACCGCCTGCCCATCCATGCGCAGGAAGGGATCCCCGGTGACGGCACCTCGGCTGATCTGCCCGGGAACGCAAAGAATGGGATTGTGACTGCCATCGGCATGCAGGGCCGAAGCCAGGATGCCAGGCGCCTCGGAAGCCTCCAGCACCACTGCCCCTGCGCCATCACCGAAGAGGACACAGGTGCCACGGTCATTCCAGTCGAGAATCCGCGAGAAGACCTCCGCGCCCACGACCAGGGCCCGCCTGTGGCTGCCCGAACAGATGAATTTCTCGGCGGTGGTGAGGGCATAGGCGAAACCCGCACAGACCGCCTGAAGATCAAACGCCGCGCCGCCGTTGCTGATGCCAAGCTTCGCTTGGAGCAGGGTTGCCGTACTCGGGAAAATGTAGTCTGGCGTCGACGTGGCAACAATGATCAGATCGATATCCGAGGGCTGACACCCTGCTGCCTCGATCGCCCGTATGCTTGCCTCGTAGGCCAATTGACTCGCGGTAACATCCGCCTCGGCCAGGTGGCGGGAGCGGATGCCGGTACGCTCGGCGATCCATTCGTCTGAGGTATCGATACCGCGCGCCACCAGGTCATCGTTGGTCACAGGGGCACCGGGAAGGTAACTCCCGGTTCCGGCCACTCGTGCAAAGATCATGCGGCGGACCTTTCTCGTTCCATGCGTTCGCTGATGCGCTCGATGAGTCGATTGCGGGCCGCCTCGGCCGCCCGCCAGATTGCTTGCTCAAAGGCAAAGGAATCGGCGGCACCATGGCTTTTGACAACCACACCGCGCAAACCCAGCAGAGCCGCACCGTTATAGCGCCGGGAATCAAGCTTGTGCTTGAAACCCTTCAGGGCCGACATGGCAAAAACCGCTGCCAGCTTGGTCAGCCAATTGCGTGAAAACTGCTCGCGCAGAAAGGTGGCCATCATCTGGGCTAAGCCCTCCGACGTCTTCAAGGCCACGTTCCCGACGAATCCGTCGCATACAACCACATCCACAGTGCCTTTGTAGATGTCATTGCCCTCGACATTGCCGTAAAAGTTTAGGCCGCTCTTGCGAAGCAGATCACCCGCCTGCTTGACCGTCTCATTGCCCTTGATCTCCTCCTCGCCAATATTGAGAAGACCGACACTGGGCCGTTCGTTGTGCTCAACCGCCGCAACCAGCATCGCTCCCATGATGCCAAACTGGAGCAGGTGCTCAGGCGTGCAATCCACGTTAGCCCCCAGATCGAGGACGTGGGTCTGCCCGCGCAAAGTGGGCAGGGTGCTACAGATGGCGGGGCGGTCGATTCCGGGCAGCGTCTTGAGGACAAATCGAGAGATCGCCATAAGCGCTCCCGTATTACCCGCCGACACAGCAGCCTGGGCCTCGCCGGACTTCACGAGGTCCACAGCCACACGCATCGAGGAATCCTTCTTGTTGCGCATGGCAAGCGCTGGCGCCTCGTCCATGCCGACAACCTCGGATGCGCGCTGGACACGCAGGCGCTCACCGAACTCGGCCAACGCCGTACCCAGATGAGGCTCAATGGCCTCGGCGCGCCCGACCAGCACGATTCGGGTATCGTGGTCGCCCCGCATGAAATGCAGGGCGGCGGGGACAGTCACCGAAGGGCCATGATCGCCCCCCATGCAGTCAATCGACAGGGTGACAGTCATTCGGCGCAGGGAGATGGATACATGTATAAAAACGGCGCGAGCGCCCAGCGGCGCCGCGCCGCTTCCAGACCGGGGGGATTACTCGCCCTTGGCCTTGGCAACCTTCTTGCCGCGATAGACGCCGGAGGGCGACACGTGGTGGCGCAGATGCACTTCACCGGTGGTCGGCTCGACGGCCAGCGGGGGCGCCACGAGGAAATCGTG